>NZ_ATHV01000012.1 GCF_000422205.1 Desulfovibrio sp. X2 | reverse complement strand
GAAGTCGTACTTGGACAGCAGTTCGCGAACCTCGAGCTCCACCAGCTCCAGAAGCTCCGCGTCGTCCACCATGTCGCACTTGTTCAGGAAGACCACGATGGCCGGGACACCGACCTGGCGGGCGAGCAGGATGTGCTCACGGGTCTGCGGCATCGGACCGTCGGTCGCCGCGCAGACCAGGATCGCGCCGTCCATCTGCGCCGCGCCCGTGATCATGTTCTTGATGTAGTCGGCGTGGCCGGGGCAGTCCACGTGCGCGTAGTGTCGCTTGTCCGTCTGGTATTCGACGTGCGCCGTCGCGATCGTGATGCCGCGCTCCTTCTCTTCGGGGGCCTTGTCGATCTGGTCGAAGGCCACGAAGTCGGCCCAGCCCTTCATGGACAGGGTCCGCGTGATGGCGGCCGTCAGCGTCGTCTTGCCGTGGTCGATGTGACCGATGGTGCCGATGTTGACGTGCGGCTTGCTGCGCTCGAATTTTGCCTTACCCATGGCGCTTCTCCCTACTTCTTCTTGATGATTTCTTCCGCCAGGCTGGCCGGAACTCGTTCATAGTGATCGAACTGCATGGTGAAGGTCGCGCGGCCCTGCGTCTTGGAGCGCAGGTCCGTGGCGTACCCGAACATGCTGGACAGCGGCACCATGGCCGAGATGACCTGCGAGCCGGCCTGCGCCTCCATGCCGGAGATACGGCCGCGGCGTCCGTTGAGGTCGCCCATGACTTCGCCGAGGTACTCCTCGGGGGTCACGACCTCGACGCCCATGATGGGCTCGAGGAGCACCGGATTGGCCTTGCGGATGGCCTCTTTCACGGCCATGGAGCCGGCGATGTAGAAGGCCTGCTCCGAGGAGTCGACGTCATGGTAGGAGCCGTAGAAGAGCTCGACCTTCACGTCCACGGTCGGATAGCCGGCCAGAGTGCCCGACTTCAGGGCATCCTGGATGCCCTTGTTCACGGGCTGGATGTACTCCTTGGGAATCACGCCGCCCTTGATCGAGTCCACGAACTCGTAGCCGTTCTCGGCGTTGGGCTCGATGCGGATGCAGACGTGGCCGTACTGGCCGCGGCCGCCCGTCTGCTTGGCGTACTTGTGATCGACCTCGGACTTGCCGGTGATGGTCTCGCGGTAGGCCACGCGGGGGGTGCCCACGTTGGCGTTCACGCTGAACTCGCGCAGCAGGCGGTCGACGATGATCTCCAGGTGCAGCTCGCCCATGCCGGCGATAAGGGTCTGGCCGGTCTCGTCGTCGGACTTGACGCGGAAGGAGGGGTCCTCCTTGGCCAGCTTGCCCAGCGCCTCGGAGAGCTGGTCGCGGTCGGCCTTGGACTTGGGCTCGATGGCGACCTCGATGACCGCCTCGGGGATGTCCATGGACTCGAGGTGCACGACGCGCTTGGGCTCGCACAGGGTGTCGCCGGTGGAGGTGGTCTTCAGACCCACCGCGGCGACGATGTCGCCCGCTCCGGCCCACTTGATGTCCTCACGCTTGTTGGCGTGCATCTTCAGCAGGCGGCCGATGCGCTCCTTCTTGCCCGTGGTCGCGTTGACCACGGTCATGCCGGTCTCGATGAAACCGGAGTAGATGCGCACGAAGGTCAGATGGCCGACGAAGGGGTCGGTCATGAGCTTGAAGGCCAGACCGGCCAGGGGCTCCTTGTCGTCGCAGTGGCACTCGACCTCGCCCTCGCCGCCCTCGACGTACTCGCCCTTGATGGCGGGAACCTCGACCGGATTCGGCAGGTAGTCCACGACCGCGTCGAGCAGGGGCTGCACGCCCTTGTTCTTGAAGGCGGAGCCGCAGAGCACCGGGGTGATCTTGAGGCCCACGGTGGCCAGCTTGACGCCCTTGCGGAGCTCGTCCGGAGTCAGCTCTTCGCCGCCCAGGTACTTCTCCATCAGGGCCTCGTCTTCCTCGACGATGGACTCGACCATCTCCAGGCGAAGCTCTTCGTACTTCTCCCGCAGGTCGGCCGGGATCTCCTCGAAGAGATACTTGGCACCCATGGTCTGGTCGTCGAAGATGATGGCCTTGCCCTCGATCAGGTCGACGACGCCGCGGAACTCGTCCTCGCGGCCGATGGGGATCTGCAGGGGCACCGGCTTGGCGCCCAGGCGATCGCGGATGGTGCCCACGGCGCGGAAGAAGTCGGCGCCGATGCGGTCCATCTTGTTGATGAAGGCGATGCGCGGCACGCCGTACCTGTCGGCCTGGCGCCAGACGGTCTCGGACTGGGGCTGCACGCCGGCGACCGCGTCGAACAGCGCCACGGAGCCGTCGAGAACGCGAAGGGAGCGCTCGACCTCCATGGTGAAGTCCACGTGGCCCGGAGTGTCGATGATGTTGATGCGGTGGTCGCGCCAGAAGCAGGTGGTCGCCGCGGAAGTGATGGTGATGCCGCGCTCCTGCTCCTGGACCATCCAGTCCATGGTAGCCTCGCCGTCGTGCACTTCGCCGATCTTATGGGAGACGCCCGTATAGAAGAGGATGCGCTCCGTCGTAGTCGTCTTACCGGCATCGATGTGGGCCATGATGCCGATATTACGCTGCATATGAATTGGTACAGTACGTGCCACGGTGTAATCCCCCCTACCAGCGATAGTGCGCGAAAGCCTTGTTGGCTTCGGCCATGCGGTGGGTGTCTTCCTTCTTCTTCACGGCGCCGCCGCGATTGTTGAAGGCATCCAGCAGCTCGTTGGAGAGCTTGGCGACCATGCCCTTCTCACCACGGGAGCGGGCGTAGCCGATCAGCCAGCGGATGGCCAGGGTCACCTGGCGGTCGTGGCGGACCTCGACGGGCACCTGGTAGGTGGCGCCGCCGACACGGCGGGACTTGACCTCGACGAAGGGCTTCACGTTGTCCACGGCCTTCTCGAAGGCGCGCAGGGGCTCCTCGCTGGTCTTGTCGGCCAGGATGTCGAGGCAGGAGTAAAAAATACGCTCGGCAACGTTCTTCTTGCCCTGCTCCATCATACGGTTGATGAAGCGCGTGGCGAGAACGCTCTTGAACTTCGGATCGGGGAGGATTTCCCTCTTGGGAACCGGACCTTTGCGGGGCATCGAACTTCTCCCTTACTTCGGACGCTTGGCGCCGTACTTCGAACGACCCTGACGGCGATCATTGACGCCGGCGGTGTCGAGGGTGCCGCGGATGATGTGGTAACGAACGCCGGGCAAGTCCTTGACGCGGCCGCCACGGATCATGACCACGGAGTGTTCCTGGAGGTTGTGGCCTTCACCGGGGATGTAGGCCGTGACCTCGATGCCGTTGGTCAGGCGCACGCGGGCGACCTTACGGAGGGCCGAGTTCGGCTTCTTGGGCGTCGTCGTGTACACGCGCGTGCACACGCCGCGGCGCTGCGGGCAGGCCTGAAGGGCGGGCGTCTTGCGGCGCTTCGCGACTTCCTTGCGGGCCTTGTTGACGAGCTGGTTAATCGTGGGCATAGGCTCCCTTCCTCAAAAAGTGTGTAAGGCGCAAAGACCGCAGCACATAGTACGGCCCGCGGCCCTCTGTCAAGAGCTAATCGTTCATCGCGCGGCGGATGACCCAATGCATAGCACACAACGTGCGCCTGCGCCGTTCCGCACGGGAACGTCGGGCATCGCCGGAATCGACGGACGCACCAAACCTGTTCGGATCAGTGGTCCGGTATGGGGGCACTGGCGGCAAGCCGTCAGTGGAAGGTGTGGCCTCGCCGGATGGTCAGCATTCCGCCCGGTTCGGCGCGCTTCCCCGCAGATGCGGACGGAGTAGCGGTGGTTCAATCCTGATGCACGCGAAGTGGATGGCAGAAGGCTGCCTTCCGGCATCCACTTGGCGTACAGCACGCGACTGACGACAAAAGCAAACAAAGAGCGCACCCCTACCGGGCGAGGCAGCTACATATGTCTTTTCCTCGACCTTGACAAGGCCCGTGCGGCAAGAAACTTTCCTCCCTCCTGCCGGGCGCACCTTTCCGCACGAAAAAGGCCGCCCGGGCGTGCGCCCGGGCGGCCGTACATCGCTTTGAAGCGCCTCCTGCCGCGGCAGGAAGCGGGCTACTCGCGGATGGCCGAGGAGGAGGTGTAGGCCGACTCCTCCTCGAGGTCCTCGAGGAACCTGTCGGGCCGCTCGGGCTGCTCGGGAACCGAGATGTCGCAGTCCATGTAGCGGCGGTAGCCGGTGCCTGCGGGGATGAGGCGGCCGACGATGACGTTCTCCTTCAGGCCGCGCAGCGGATCGGATTTGCCCGCCAGGGAGGCCTCGGTGAGCACCTTGGTGGTCTCCTGGAAGGAGGCCGCCGAGATGAAGGAGTCCGTGGTCAGCGAGGCCTGGGTGATGCCGAGCACCAGCGGCTCGGCCACAGCGGGCTTCAGCCCCTCGGTCACCACCTTCAGGTTTTCCTCCATGAAGCGCTGCTTGTCGGTCTGCTCGCCCATGAGGAAGGAGGTGTCGCCCGGATCGATGATGCTGACCTTCTTCAGCATCTGGCGGACGATGATCTCGATGTGCTTGTCGTTGATGGCCACGCCCTGGAAGCGGTAGACGTCCTGGACCTCTTCCACGAGGTAGCGGGCCAGGTACTTCTCGCCCTTGATCTTCAGGATGTCGTGCAGCTCGGGGTAGCCTTCGGTCAGGAGCTCGCCCGCCTCCACGAAGTCGCCCTCGGTCACGGTGACGTGCTTGCCCTTGGGGATCAGGTACTCCTTGGGATCGCCGACCTCCGGGGTGACGATGATCTTGCGCTTGCCCTTGGTCTCGGGACCGAAGGAGATGGTGCCGTCGATCTCGGAGACCACGGCCTGGTCCTTGGGCTTCCTAACCTCGAAGAGCTCGGCGACGCGCGGCAGGCCGCCGACGATGTCCTTGGTCTTGGAGGTTTCGCGGGGCTTGCGGGCGATGATGTCGCCGGCCCGGACCGCGTCACCGTCGCGGATCATGATGATCGCGCCCACCGGCAGGGTGAAGGTCGCCTTGGTCTCGGACCCCGGGCGCTTCTTCACCCTTCCCTTCTCGTCGACCACGGAGATGGTCGGCTTCAGGTTCGTGGAGCGGTACTCCATGATCGTCTGGGTGGAACGGCGCGTGGTCTCGTCCACCTTCTCCTGGTAGGTCTTGCCTTCGATGATGTCGGCGAAGCGGATGGTGCCCTCGACGTCCGTGACGAACGGCTCGTTGAACGGGTCCCACTCGGCGACCATGTCGCCCTTCTTCACGGCCTGGGTGTGCTTGACGTACAGCTTGGCGCCCGAGGGCAGGATGTACTTCTCGCGCTCGCGGCCCTGCTCGTCCACGATGCCGATCTGGCCCGACTTGTTGAGGACCATGTCGTAGCCCTCGGAGTTGGTGACCGTCTTCACGCGGTGCAGCACCACCTGGCCGGTGTGGCTCGACTGGATCGAGCTGCGCTCGATCTCGCGCGACGCCGTGCCGCCGATGTGGAAGGTGCGCATGGTCAGCTGCGTGCCAGGCTCGCCGATGGACTGGGCGGCGATGATGCCGACCGTCTCGCCCACGTTGACCAGGCGGCCGCGCGCCAGGTCGCGGCCGTAGCAGTGCGCGCACACGCCGTGCTCGGACTGGCAGGTGAGCACGGAGCGGATGACGATGGAGGAGACGCCGCGGTCGTCGAGGAGGTCGGCGACCTTCTCGTCGATCATGGTGTTCTCGGGGATGATGATCTCGCCGGTCTCCTCGTCGAAGACCGGGAACATGGTCACGCGGCCGAGCACGCGCTCGGAGAGCTTCTGCTCGATGTTGCCGGACTTGACCAGGTGGGTCAGCTCGATGCCGTCCACGGTGCCGCAGTCGATCTCCGAGACGATGACGTCCTGGACGACGTCGACGAGACGGCGGGTCAGGTAGCCCGAGTTCGCCGTCTTGAGCGCCGTGTCCGCGAGGCCCTTACGAGCGCCGTGGGTGGAGTTGAAGTACTGCAGAACCGAGAGGCCCTCGCGGAAGCACGAGGTGATCGGCGTCTCGATGATCTCGCCGGACGGCTTGGCCATCAGGCCGCGCATGCCGGCCAGCTGGCGCATCTGGTCCTGGTTGCCTCGGGCGCCGGAGTTGACCATCATGAAGATGGGGTTGAAGCTGACGTCCTTGATCTGCTCGCCCGTCTTCGGATTGGTGATGGTGTCCGTGGAGATGCGCGTGAACATGGCCTTGGCCACGTCCTGCGTGCACTTGGTCCAGACGTCCACGACCTTGTTGTACTTCTCCGTGCGGGTGATGATGCCTTCCTGGTACTGGCGCTGGATGTCCTCGACCTCGTTGGTCGAAGCCTCGAGCATCACGGCCTTCTCGGGCGGGATCTCGAGGTCCTTGACGCCGATGGTCACGCCGGCGCGGGTGGCGTACTCGTAGCCCAGGTCCTTCAGCTTGTCGCAGAGGATGACCGTGGCCTTGGTGCCGGCGCGGCGATAGGCCTCGGACACCAGGCGGGCGATGGTCTTCTTGGTCATCAAGGTATTGACGAACTCGAAGGGCAGCTCCTTGGGCAGCAGCTCGGACACGATGACGCGGCCGGGCGTGGTCTGCTCGAGCTTGCCGTCGATGCGCACCTGGACCTTGGCGTGCATGGACACGGCGTCCGCGTCGATGGCCGCCACGACCTCCCAGGGGCCGGAGAAGATCTTGCCTTCTCCCTTCTCGAAGGAGCGGTCAACGGTCAGATAGTAAAGTCCGAGGACGATGTCCTGGGACGGGATGATGATCGGCTGGCCGTTGGACGGCGAGAGGATGTTGTTGGTGCTCATCATGAGCACGCGGCACTCGATCTGCGCCTCCACGGAGAGCGGAACGTGCACGGCCATCTGGTCGCCGTCGAAGTCCGCGTTGTAGGCCGCGCAGACCAGCGGGTGCAGACGAATGGCCTTGCCCTCGACGAGCGTCGGCTCGAAGGACTGGATGCCCAGGCGGTGCAGCGTGGGCGCGCGGTTGAGCATGATCGGGTACTCGCGGACGACCTCTTCGAGGATGTCCCAGACCACCAGCTCTTCGCGCTCCACCATCTTCTTGGCGCTCTTTATGGTCGAGGCGATCTCGCGCCGCTCGAGCTCCGCGTAGATGAAGGGCTTGAAGAGCTCGAGGGCCATCTTCTTGGGCAGGCCGCACTGGTGCAGCTTCAGGTTCGGGCCGACCACGATGACCGAACGGCCGGAGTAGTCGACGCGCTTGCCGAGCAGGTTCTGGCGGAAGCGGCCCTGCTTGCCCTTGATCATGTCCGAGAGGGACTTGAGCGGACGGCCGTTGGTGCCGGTGATGGCGCGGCCGCGGCGGCCGTTGTCGAACAGGGCGTCGACGGCCTCCTGCAGCATGCGCTTCTCGTTGCGGATGATGATGTCCGGCGCGCCGAGCTCGAGCAGCCGCTTCAGGCGGTTGTTGCGGTTGATGACGCGACGGTAGAGGTCGTTCAGGTCCGAGGTCGCGAAGCGGCCGCCGTCCAGGGGGACGAGGGGGCGCAGCTCGGGCGGGATGACCGGGATGACCTCGAGGACCATCCACTCGGGCCGGTTGCCCGACTCGAGGAAGGCCTCGACGATCTTCAGGCGCTTGGTGAGCTTCTTCTTCTTGGTCTGCGACTTGGTCTCCTGAGACTCCATGCGCAGCTCCGTGCGGAGCCTCTCCATGTCGATCTCTTCGAGCAGCTCGCGCGCGGCCTCGGCGCCCATGCCGACACGCAGGGCGTCCTCGCCGTAATGGTCGATGATCTGCAGATACTGGTCCTCGGAGATGACCTGGAACTTCTTCAGGTTCGTTTCCTTGGGGTCCATGACCACGAAGGAGTCGAAGTACAGCACCTTCTCGAGGTCCGACATGGTCATGTCGAGCAGGGTGCCGATCTTGGAAGGCAGGGTCTTCAGGAACCAGATGTGGGCCACCGGGGCGGCCAGCTCGATGTGGCCCATGCGCTCGCGGCGGACCTTGGAGGCGATGACCTCCACGCCGCACTTCTCGCACACGATGCCGCGGTGCTTCATGCGCTTGTACTTGCCGCAGTTGCACTCGTAGTCCTTCACCGGCCCGAAGATCTTGGCGCAGAACAGGCCGTCGCGCTCGGGCTTGAAGGTGCGGTAGTTGATGGTCTCAGGCTTCTTGACCTCGCCGAAGGACCACTCGCGGATTTTCTCCGGAGAGGCGAGGGATATCTGTATGGCCTTCACGCCGCGCGCGGTCATGCTCTGCGCCGCCGACTGGCGGAAGGTGAAGAGATCGTCCAAGGTCATTGCACTGCCCTCTCGTCTAAGGGTTTCTATAGTCTCGCCGCGCCGCTCGGGGGGCGTTTATTCCTGCTCTTCGCGCACCGCGGTGATGGAGGACTGCTGCCGCGGCTTGCGTTCGCGCTGGGGTTTCTTCATCTCCTCGGGGACCAGGTTGACGTCCAGGCCGAGGCTCATGAGCTCCTTGACCAGAACGTTGAAGGACTCGGGCAGGCCGGCCTCGAGGAAGTTGTCGCCCTTCACGATCTTCTCGTACATCTTCACGCGGCCGCCGACGTCGTCCGACTTGACGGTCAGGAACTCCTGCAGCAGGTGCGAGGCGCCGTAGGCCTCGAGTGCCCAGACTTCCATCTCGCCCAGACGCTGGCCGCCGAACTGCGCCTTGCCGCCGAGCGGCTGCTGCGTGACCAGGCTGTAGGGGCCGGTGGAGCGGGCGTGGATCTTCTCGTCGACCAGGTGGTGCAGCTTCAGAATGTACATGACGCCGGTGGTCACGCGGTTCTTGAAGGGCACGCCGGTGCGTCCGTCGTAGAGCACGGTCTTGCCGTCGTCCGGCAGACCGGCGCGGCGCAGCCAGCCCCAGATCTCGTCCTCGGTCGCGCCGTCGAAGACCGGAGTCTTGCAGACGATGCCGTCCTGCATGCTCTTGATGGCCTCGACGATCTCCTCGTCGCTCATGGAATCCACGAGCGCGACGGTCTCCTTGTCGTTGTAGATGTCCTTGATCTCGTCGCGCAGCACGTTCATGGCCGCGTTGCTCTCGATGAGCGCCATGAGCTGGTGGCCCAGCTCGCGCGCGGCCCAGCCGAGGTGCGTCTCCATGATCTGTCCGATGTTCATGCGCGAAGGCACGCCCAGCGGGTTCAGCACGATGTCCACCGGAGTGCCGTCAGCGAAGTACGGCATGTCCTGGATGGGCAGGATGTTCGAGACGACGCCCTTGTTGCCGTGGCGTCCGGCCATCTTGTCGCCCACCGCCAGCTTTCTCTTCACGGCGATGTAGACCTTGACCATCTTGATCACGCCCGGAGGCAGGTCGTCGCCCTCGGTGGTCTTGACGCGCTTCTTCTCGTAGAGGTTCTTCACGAACTTCAGCTGGCGCTCGTAGTCCTCGAGAATCTGGCGGACCTCCTCGTTGGCCTCCTTGGAGGCGAAGAGCCCGGCCATCTTCTTGACCGGCACGTTGTCCAGGATCTCGCGGGTGAGCGGCGTGTTGGCCTCGGCCAGCACCTCGCCCTTCTTGGCGCCCATCAGCGTCTGGCCGATGCGCTTGCTCTCGCAGGCCAGCCAGATGCGCCCGCGCGTGGAGCCGCCCAGGGCCTCGATGTGCTGGGCCTCCTTGCGGTCCAGGCAGGCCAGTTCGAAGTCCTCGATCTCCTTGGTGCGCTCGTCGCGCTCGCCGCTGCGGCGGTTGAAGACCTTGACGTCGATGACCGTGCCCTCGATTCCCGGCGGGACCTTGAGCGAGGTGTTCTTCACGTCGCGGGCCTTGTCGCCGAAGATGGCGCGCAGCAGCTTTTCTTCCGGGGTGAGCTGGGTCTCGCCCTTGGGCGTGATCTTGCCCACCAGGATGTCGTCGGCCTTCACCTTGGCGCCGATGCGGATGATGCCGGACTCGTCGAGGTTCTTCAGCATCTCCTCGCCGACGTTCGGGATGTCGCGGGTGATCTCTTCGGGCCCGAGCTTGGTGTCGCGCGCGACGAGCTCGAACTCCTCGATGTGCACGGAGGTGAAGGTGTCTTCCTTCACCACGCGCTCGGAGATGAGGATGGAGTCCTCGAAGTTGTATCCGCACCAGGGCATGAAGGCCACGACCAGGTTCTTGCCCAGGGCAAGCTCGCCGTCCTCGATGCCCGGTCCGTCGGCCAGAACGGCACCCTTCTTGACCACCTGGCCGGGCAGGACGCGCGGCTTCTGGCCGAAGCAGGAGTTCTGGTTGGACTTGTGGTGCTTCTGCAGCTCGTAGTTCACCGAGCCGCCGGTCTCGGGCGAAACGCCCTTGTCGTAGTTGACGATGATGCGGTCGGCGTCCACGTAGGCCACCACGCCGTCGGCGACGGCCAGGATGCAGGCGCCCGAATCCTGGGCCACCACGCCCTCCATGCCGGTGCCCACGATGGGCATCGTGGAGCGCAGGAGCGGCACGGCCTGGCGCTGCATGTTGGACCCCATGAGCGCGCGGTTGGCGTCGTCGTGCTCCAGGAACGGGATGAGCGCGGCGGAGATGGAGACGATCTGGGCCGGCGCGATGTCGCGCAGGGTGACCTCCTCGGCCGGAACCATCTGCACGTCGCCCATGATGCGGGCCGTGACCGTGGCGTTCACGAAGCGGCCGTTCTCGTCCACGGGCGCGTTGGCCTGGGCCACCACCTGTCCGGCCTCGCGCGAGGCGTCGAGGTAGCGGACCTCGTTCGTGACCACGGCGTCCTTGACCACGTTGTAGGGCGACTCGATGAAGCCGTACTCGTTCACGCGGGCGTAGGTGGTCAGCGAGACGATGAGGCCGATGTTCGGTCCTTCCGGCGTCTCGATGGGGCAGATGCGGCCGTAGTGCGAGGTGTGCACGTCGCGCACCTCGAAGCCCGCGCGCTCGCGGGTCAGGCCGCCGGGTCCCAGGGCCGAGAGGCGGCGCTTGTGGGTGACCTCGGAGAGCGGGTTGGTCTGGTCCATGAACTGCGACAGCTGGGAGGTTCCGAAGAACTCCTTGAGCACCGCGGCCACGGGCTTCGGGTTGATCAGGTCGTGGGGCATGAGCGTGGCCACTTCCTGCAGGCTCATGCGCTCCTTGATGGCGCGCTCCATGCGCACGAGGCCGATGCGGTACTGGTTCTCGACCAGCTCGCCGACCGGGCGCACGCGGCGGTTGCCCAGGTGGTCGATGTCGTCGGCCGGGCCGTGCGAGTCCTTCAGCTTGTTGATGAGCTTGATGGCCTCGAGGATGTCGTCGTTGCCCAGCACGCGCTTTTCGGCCGGATGGTTGAGGCCCAGGCGCGAGTTCAGCTTGTAGCGGCCCACGGACGAAAGGTCGTAGTAATCCGGGTTCCTGAAGAGGTTCTCGAAGAAGCTGGCCGCGATCTCCGGGGTCGGCGGCGAAGAGGGACGCAGGCGGCGGTAGATCTCGATCTGCGCGGTCTCCATGTCCGTGGTCTTGTCCAGGAGCAGGGTGTCGCGCATGGAGGAGGAGACGTCCACGCCCTTGGTGTAGAGCACGCGCACTTCGACGATGCCCGCGTCGCGGAAGGTCTCCACGAGGTCGGCGTGGATCTCGTCGCCTGCGGCGGCGAGCACTTCGCCGGTCTTGGGATCGACCACGTCGGCGGAGAGGAACATGCCGAGGATGCTCTCGGGATCGACCTCGAACTCGGCGACTCCGTGCTCGCTCATCAGGCGCCAGGAGCGCTTGGTCAGCGGGCGGCCCGCCTTGGCGATCTCGGTGCCGTCAGGCGCGACGATGTCCGTGAAGGCGTTCTCCTTGCGGAAGAAGCGCTTGTCGAACACGCGCAGGACCTTGTCCTTCTCGAGCTTGAAGGTCTCCTGCTCGTAGAAGTAGTCCAGGATGTCCTGGCCGGACATGCCCATGGCCTTGAAGAGGATGGTGGCGGGCATCTTCCTGCGGCGGTCGATGCGCACGTAGAGGATGTCCTTGTGGTCGTAGTCGAAGTCGAGCCACGAGCCGCGCATGGGGATGATGCGGCAGGAGTAGAGGACCTTGCGCGAGGAGTGGGTCTTGCCCGAGTCGTGCTCGAAGATGATGCCCGGCGACCGCTGGAGCTGGTTGACGATGACCCGCTCGGTGCCGTTGATGATGAACGTGCCCTTCTCGGTCATGAGCGGCACGGTCCCGAAATAGATGTCCTGCTCCTTGATGTCGCGGATGGTACGGTTGCCCGATTCCTCGTCGACGTCGAAGACGACGAGCCGCACGCGGATGCGGATGGGCGCCTCGTAGGTCAAGCCCTTGGCCATGCACTCGGGGACGTCGTACTTGGGCTCGCCGATCTCGTAGCTGACGTACTCGAGGCTCGCGGTACGGTTGAAGTCCTCGATGGGGAAGACCGAACGGAAGACGCCCTCCAGTCCCTTGTCCTCACGACTGGTCGGCGGGACGTCGGCCTGCAGGAAGTCCAGATACGAGTCGATCTGGAGGTTCAGCAGGTGGGGAATGGTGAGGGAGTTCCTGATCTTGCCGAAAGTCTTGAAGAGTTGGCCCATGGTGTCCTCGTCAAGGATGTTGATATGCTCCCTGCTCCGCCCGGACGACACGGGGCATTGGCAGGGTATGACCGGAACGGCGATCGTTCCGGGGAAGCTCGCGGGCGGGGGAAAATCCCCCGCGGATCATCATCTCGTCCGCTTCGTGAGGCCTGCGCGTCCGGGGTTCATCGCCTAAAACCCTTGCCGGACGCGGTTTTGGAGGCGCCTTGAGTGGCGGCCCCAAAGGAAACGGGCGAAAGAGCGCAAAACCCCCTGGGGAGTTTCGCGCCCTTTGCGCCACAAAGGAATGCGGCAAAGCCGCTACTTAACTTCGACTTCAGCGCCGGCTTCTTCAAGCTGCTTCTTGGCCTCCTCGGCCTCCTGCTTGGACACGGCTTCCTTGATGGTCTGGGGAGCGCCGTCGACCTTGTCCTTGGCTTCCTTCAGACCCAGACCGGTCAGGGCGCGCACGGCCTTGATGACGGCGATCTTGTTGCCGCCGGCGGCCTTCAGCACGACGTCGAACTCGGTCTTCTCTTCCTCGGCCGGAGCCGCGGCAGCGGCAACGGGCGCGGCGGCCATGGCCACCGGAGCCGCGGCGGAGACGCCGAACTTGTCCTCGAGTTCCTTGATAAGCTCAGCCAGCTCCAGCACGGTCATGCCGGAGATGAATTCAACAACTTCTTCTTTGGTCACGGACATGGGAATTCCTCCACTTTTTTTGCGCAACAGTCTTCGATCTAAGCCGCGGGGGCCTCGTCCTTCTGGTCCTTGACGGCCGTGAGGACATTGAGGAATCCGCGGAGAACGGCGGCCAGCACGCCCACGAAGTTCTGCGGCACGGCATTCATGGTGCCGAGCAGCATGGCGAGCAGTTCCTGACGACCGGGCAGCTTGGCCAGATCCTTCAGCTGAGCCTCCGAGAGAAACTTGCCCTCCAGGCTGGCGGCCTTGAGCACCAGCTTGGACTTGGGATTCTCACGCAGGAAGTCAGTGAGGATCTTGGCGGCGGCGACGGGATCGTCGTAGCCGAAGGCGATGGCGTTGTTCTCCTTCAGCTTCTCGCCAAGAACCTGGTGGGGGCAGTCGCTCAGGGCGATTCGCGCCAGCGTGTTCTTGACCACGTGGTAGGCCACGTTGGCGGAACGCAGCTTGACGCGAAGCTCCGTCATCTCTTCGACCGTCATGCCCTTGAAATCGGTCAGGACGGCAATGCTCGAAGGCGTAGCGACGCCCTTGAGCTCTTCGATGACCTGCGCTTTTTCGGTCCTGTTCACGACATACTCCTCACACGATTTACCGGCCAGGAGAGGAGCCAAAGCGTGAACCTCGGCGGGAAATTAAGGGGCATGCCCCACCCGCTGTCTCCGGCTCACTTTCCCATGCCGTATTGCGATCCCCGACCGCGGCGGAACGTCCGCCGCGGTCGGAGGAACATCCATAAACGGTGCGCTAGCCCTCGACGAACTTGCGCACGGACAGCGGGTCGACCCTGAGGCCCGGGCCCATGGTGGTGCTCACTGCGCAGGCCTTGATGTAGGTGCCCTTGGCAGCGGACGGCTTCAGGCGCATGACCGTGTCGGCGAGGGTCTTCAGGTTCTCGAGGATCTTCTCGGGACCGAAGGAGACCTTGCCGAGGGGGGCATGCAGCACACCGGCCTTGTCGACCTTGAACTCGACCTTGCCTGCCTTCACTTCCTGGACCGCATTGGCGACGTCGAAGGTCACCGTGCCGGTCTTGGCGTTGGGCATCAGGCCGCGGGGGCCGAGCAGACGGCCGATCTTGCCGACCTGGGCCATCATGTCCGGGGTGGCGACGGCCTTGTCGAAGTCGAGCCAGCCGCCCTGGATCTTCTCGACCAGGTCCTCGGCGCCGACGACGTCGGCACCGGCGGCCTTGGCCTCGGCCTGCTTCTCGCCCTTGCAGAAGACGGCCACGCGGACGGTCTTGCCGAGCCCATTGGGCAGGGTGCAGGCGCCGCGGACCATCTGGTCGGAGTACTTGGGATCGACGCCGAGATTCATGGCGATGTCCACGTTCTCGTCGAACTTGGCGAAGGCCTTCTCACAGGCCAGGCGGACGGCCTCTTCGACGGTAAGCTTGTTGGCTCCGTCGACACCCTCGGCCGCATTCCGATATTTCTTTCCGTGCTTCGGCATGATGACGCCCCCTACTTGACTTCGATGCCCATGCTTCGGGCGGTACCGACAATATTGGTCACGGCGGCGTCGACCGTATTGGCCGAAAGGTCGGGCATCTTCAGCTTGGCGATCTCCTCGACCTGGGCCATGGTCACGGTGCCGACCTTGTTACGGTTGGGCTCGCCCGATCCCTTCTCAAGCTTGGCTGCCTTGAGCAGCAGGGTGCTGGCAGGCGGGGTCTTGGTGATGAAGGTGAAAGAGCGGTCGGCGTAGACCGTGATGATCACCGGGATGATCATGCCCTTCTGGTCCTGCGTCTTGGCGTTGAACGCCTTGCAGAACTCCATGATGTTCACGCCGTGCTGACCGAGGGCCGGGCCGACCGGCGGAGAGGGGTTCGCAGCACCGGCCGGGATCTGCAGCTTGATCTTGCCTGTAACTTTCTTGGCCATGGTATTTATCCCTTACGCGCCGTCGCGCGAATGTTGAATCCTCTGACGATGCCCGAGGCCTTTAGCCTTTGCTGACCTGGACGAAGTCCAGTTCGACCGGCGTCTGGCGGCCGAAAATCGAGACCGAGACACGGAGCTTGCCCTTGTCGTAGTTGACTTCCTCGACAACGCCGTTGAAGCCGCTGAACGGGCCGTCGATGACCCGGACCTCGTCGCCCCGGTCGAAGTGGAACTTCGGCCTCGGCTGCTCCTGGCGCTGCTCCATCATGTCCAGGATCTTCTTGGCCTCGGAGTCCCGCATGGGAGTAGGCCGCATCTTCCCGCCGACGAAACCGGTCACGCGGGGGATGTCCTGGACGATGTGCCAGGAGTAGTCGGTCAGGACCATCTTGACCATCACGTACCCGGGATAGAACTTCCGGGTGGAGGTCTTCTTCTCGCCCTTGACCAGCTCGATGACCTTCTCGGTGGGGACCACGACCTCCTGAATGAGGCCCTGATCCTGCCCGGTGCGCATCATCTCCTGGATCGTCTTCTCCACGCGCTGCTCGAACCCCGAATAGGTGTGGACGATGAACCAGCGCGCTTTGGGCGAGGTGCTTTCGACGATTTCGTTCTCAGCCATACACCCGCCTACGACAGAATTGTCTGGACCAGTTTGGACAGGCCCAGGTCGACAAGCCCCAGGAATATGGCCAGGATGATCGTCAGCACGAGCACGGCGATGGAGGTGGCGGTGACTTCCTTGCGGCTGGGCCACACCACCTTCTTGATCTCGACCTTGCTCTGCTCGAAGAACTCGCCGAACTCCTTGGCCTTGTCGGCCAGGGAGGACTTGTCGGGAGTTTCGGCTTTGGCTTTCTGCGTCTTCTCTTTGGCCATTCGGAGCCTCGAAATGTCTGGCAGGCCAGGAGGGATTCGAACCCCCAGCCCCTGGATTTGGAGTCCAGTGCTCTACCGTTAGAGCTACTGGCCTGCGCCTTACCCGATCACTCGGGAAAAATCGGCCGCGTCCGTCACCGGACGCGGCCGGTGTACTACTTGGATTCCTTGTGAACCGTGTGCTTCTTGTCCCACGGGCAGTACTTCTTCAGCTCGAGGCGGCCCGTGGTGTTCTTCTTGTTCTTGGTCGTCGAATAGTTCCGACGCTTGCACTCGGTGCACTGCATCTGAATGATGACCTTCATCTAAAGAGCGGTTCAGCAGGAATGCCGAGACCGGGAGCTAATCTCGTATGCCGTCTTCTGCTTG
>NZ_ATHV01000011.1 GCF_000422205.1 Desulfovibrio sp. X2 | reverse complement strand
TTTTTGCAAGCAGAAGACGGCATACGAGATTAGCTCCCGGTCTCGGCATTCCTGCTGACCCGCTCTTCCGATCTAGGGGGCGCGCAGCCCCCTCCCTGCCCGCCGGAGGCGTCTTCCTCCGGTCTTCCCTAAACTCCGAGCTGCTGCCTGATGTAGGCCAGGTCCACGTTTGCGGCGACGATTTCGGCGCCCTGCTTGATCTTCACGGCGTCGCGGAACTTGTGGCGGGAGAGGAGGGTTTCCATCTTCTTGGCCACGGAGAAGGTGTCTTCGCGCACGATGATGATGGGGATCTCGAGGACTTCGGAGCGGGTGAGGATGATCTCGTTGGGATAGAGGTTGCCCGTGAGGATGAGGCAGGGGCAGTCGCCTTCCAGGGCCACGAGCTGCACGTCGGAGCGGTCGCCGCCGACGATGACGGCGGAGTTGCGGTGCTTCTTGAAGTGGGTGAGGAAGTTTTCGACCTGCATGGTGCCGATGAGGAAGTTCTCGACCACGCGATCCGCCTTGCCGTGGGCGGAGATGATCTTGCCGCCGAGGCGTTCGGCGAGGTCGGTGACCTTGATGGCGCCGAGCAGGGGGTCCCTGGGGATGACGCCCAGGACCTTGACTCCGGCCCCTTCCAGGAAGGGGATGAGCATGGAGCGCAGCTCGTCCATGTAGGTGGCGGGCACGTCGTTGAGCACCACGCCCAGGAGCTGGTCGCCGAGCTGTTCGCGCATCACGGCCAGGTAGTCGTATTTGAGCTCTTTTTCGAAGCGGTCGATGACGATGGCCTTGATGCCCAGGTTCTTGACCACGGACACGCCGTCCACGTTGCAGTAGCGGCCGGAGTACATGCTGCCGGAACCGGCGACCAGGGTGAGGTCCTTGCCTGCGGAGAGCTTCTCGTAGGAGTCGCGGACGTCGGCCATGAGGTCGTGGCACTGGCCGCTGAAGGCCTTGACCTTGAAGTCCTGGGTGACCAGGACGGGGGTGACGAGGGAGGGGTCCTGGTCCAGGCCGAGGACCTGCTGCATGAAGAAGGCGTCTTCGTCGCCGAGCTTGCCGTTCTTCTCCACGGGCATGGCGCCGACGGGCTTGAGGTACCCGACCTTGAGGTTCTGCTTCTGCAGCCAGAGCCCGATGCCCAGGGCGATCATGTTCTTGCCGGAATATCCGGCGGTGGCGCCGACGTAGAGCCCAGCCATAGTCTCCTCCGAAGTCGCGGTCCGCTACGGGGCCGGGACGGGCCCCCACCGGGGTAGTACGTTTTTTTTTGCTTCCTGTCTTCCCCCGGCCGCCGGATGGAGCCGAGCGCTCGGTGCCGCGGACGCGGGCAGGAGGCATCGGGGAGTCAGGGAAGCGGCGCGCCCTCCGGGACGTCCCGGGGCTCCTCGGCCTCGATGAAGCGCAGGCCCAGGGTCTGGCGGTTGATCCAGACGACCACGCCGAAGGAGGTGGCGATCATGGGCGCCATGTTCCGGGGATATTCCACGAGCTGCAGGGTGTCGCCGAGGGCGACCTCTCCGGCCCGGCCCTCGTGGAGGATGGTCAGCATGAGTCCCGTGGCGCTGGCGTTCCCTACCTCGCAGAGCAGGGTCCTGCCGCCGTCGAGCCTGAGGATGCAGAAATTCGCGTCGAGGGGGAAGCGCTCGGCGCTGCGACGCTCGTCCTTTTCCATCATTCGTTTCCCCGAAACCGGCCTGCCCGCAGGAGATACCGTGCGGACGTTTATTTTTTCATACACGGAAAATTCGCGCGCGGGAACCGATTTCAGGATACTTTCGGAAAAGCCGGGAAAACCCCCAACTCCGGCCGCAGGGACGTCCAGGGATCGAGGATCAGTTGACGAGCACGGCCCGATAGAGCCGCAGATAATCCGCGAACAGGGGCGGCATGGCCGCGGGGAGGGCGTCCCCGGCGGGAGCGGCGGAGTCCTTGAGCAGGCGCGCCAGGTGGCGGGCCAGGAATTCCCGCTCTTCGCAGGACAGGAGGGACAGGGAGGACAGGGAGCTGGTCATGGACACCTCGGGCATGTTTCGGCCCTGAGAGGCAAGGAGCGTGCCAGCCATTCCGGGGGCCGTTTTTGCTGACCATTTTCGCGCGCCCTCCTCACCGGGGCGGCGATGCTGCCGCTTCGGCGTCGTCTTTTTGAACGGGTCGCGTCTCTTTTCCGTTCCCCTGCCCGCGCTGGCGGCAATTTTCCGGCCCGGGTTGCCGCGGCCGTGCGGCTGGGATAGACAGGCGGCAAGGGCCGCGGGCGGTGGACATGGTGTTTCCGCCGCGTCCCGCACGAGAAGGGGGGCGCGCCATGCGTCTGGTCACCAGGGCGGACTTCGACGGGCTTGCCTGCGGCGTGCTCCTCAGGGAGATCGGGCTGACGGATAATTGGCTCTACGTCCATCCCAAGGACGTGCAGGACGGCCTGGTGGCGGGCGATCCGAACGACGTGGTGGCCAACCTGCCCTACATCCCCGGCTGCGGCTACTGGTTCGACCACCATTCGAGCGAGGCCGAGCGTCTGCCCGAGGGGCTGTCCTTTCGCGGCGCGAGCAGGGAGGCCAAGAGCTGCGCCCGGGTGGTCTGGGAGTACTTCGGCGGCGCGGCGCGCTTCGGCGACCGTTTCGACGGGATGCTGCGCAACGTGGACAAGGTGGATGCGGGCGAGCTTTCCGCCGAGGAGATCATGCGCCCGGAAGGCTGGATCATGCTCGGCTTCATCATGGATCCGCGCACCGGGCTCGGCTACCACAAGGAATTCGCCATCTCCAACTACCAGCTCATGCAGGCGCTCATCGAGCACTGCCGCACCCTGTCCATCGAGGAGATCCTGGCCCTGCCGGACGTGCGCGAGCGCGTGGAGCGCTACCGGGCCATGGAGGGGGAGTTCGAGGAGATGATCCGGCAGCGGTCCGAGGTTCTGGACAACGTCCTGCTCATCGACCTGAGGCCCCAGGAGCCCATCCATCCGGGCAACCGCTTCGCGGCCTACGCCCTCTTCCCGCAGTGCGACGTGTCCGTGCAGGTGATGTGGGGCAGGCAGCGGCGGAACACGGTCATCAGCGTGGGCCATTCCATTCTCAGGCGCACCTGCGGAACGGACGTGGGCGGGCTGATGCTGCGCTTCGGCGGCGGCGGGCACAGGCAGGTGGGCACCTGCCAGGTGGGCAACGCGCAGGCCGACGGCGTGCTCGGCGAGATCGTGGCGGCCCTGCGCCGCGCGCCGGTCGCGCCTGCTACGTAGTCTGCCGCCCGGGCGCGGCCTCCCGCGCGGCGAGCAGGGAGTGCGGCACCACGCGGTTCCGTCCGCCGCTCTTGGCCGCGTAGAGCGCCTTGTCGGCGCGGGCCAGGAGGTCGTCCATGGTCGAGGGGCCGGAGGGTATGTCCCCGCCGAGTTCGGCCACCCCGATGCTCACGGTGCAGCGGATCTGGGCGTCCCGCACGCGCACGACCCGGGCCGCGACGGCTTGGCGGATGCGCTCGGCGAGCCCGGCGGCCTGCGCCTCGTCCGCTCCCGGCGTCAGCACGAAGAACTCCTCCCCGCCGATGCGCGCCAGCACGTCCGAGGCGCGCACCGTGGACGCGACGGCCTGGGCCACGGCCGCGAGCACCGCGTCGCCCGGCTGGTGGCCGTACCGGTCGTTGATCCGCTTGAAGTGGTCGATGTCGAGCATCAGGCCGCACAGGGGCTGTGCGCCGCGCACGGCCAGGGCCATCAGGCGCTCGCCCTCGCGCATCAGGAAACGTCGGTTGTGCACCCCTGTCAGCTGGTCCGTGATCGTGGTCTCCTCGAGGGTGCGGATGGTCGAGCGCACGGTGTCGCCCAGGGAGCAGAAGGAGCCGTAGAGCCGCTGCACCTCCACGGGCGCGTTGCTGGTCGCGTCCAGCTGGCAGGTCGCGTCGTAGTCGCCCCGCTGCATGGATTCGGAGAATTCCGCCAGGCGGCTCACGGGCTGCGAAATGGAGTTGGCCAGCCGGATGAGCAGCGGCGTGATCAGGAGGATGGTCAGGAACGCGCCGCCCAGGGTCAGGGCGAGGGCGGAGAGCGCGCCGCCCACGACCTCGCCTTCCGGGATCTCGGCCACCAGCAGCCAGGGCTTGAGCGAAAGGCGGGCCCAGGCGCCGACGAGACGCTTGCCCATGGCGTCCGCGTAAGGCTCCGAGGGCTGCACGCCCTGGGCCGCAGCGATCAGCGCAGGCGTACGCAGGCTCGTCAGGAGCTGGCCGGACTCGGATTTCTCGAGTCCCCTTCGTTCGAGTCTGCTCAGAAGCCTGCCGTCCTCGGTGATCAGGAAGGTGCGGCCCTGGCTGCCCAGGCGCACGCGCTCGAGCATCCCGCTCAGCGCATCCATGCGCACGGGGGTGAAGACCACACCGCGGAAATTCCCGTGGGAGCCCACCACCGGGGCCGAGAAGATCATGACGGCCTTGCCCGAGGTGCGTCCCACGAGCACCTCGCTGATGTAGGGAAGGCCCCTGCGGGCGGCGGCGAAATAGGCCCTGTCCGAGAGGTCCACGCCGGAAGGCGCGCTGGTGTCCACCACGGTCCGGCCGTTGGGTCCGGCGTAGACCACGCCGAAGCCCTCTTTCTGGGCCGCCACATAATCGCTGAAGGTCTCCTGGATGGCGCGAAGGTCCCCGTCCCGCACCTCGGGCAGCCCGGCCAGGAAGACCACGTCCGCCTGCCGCTCGCGCATCCATTTGTCGAAGTACTCGGCCTGGACCGCGAGGTTGGCCGCCATCTCGTGCTGCTTTTCCGTGATCAGGAAGCTGCGCAGGTAGAAGAGGAAGACCAGGGAGGAGATGAGCAGCGGCAGGACGACGAGGAGGATCGAATAGGCCCGGATTCGGCTCTTGATCGTGGAGAACGGTCTGAGTCTGCTTCGTTCCATGCGCGCGGAAGGGGTTTCGCCTTTCGCGCTGCGGGCGCGGCAGGCGCCTTGGGCGCAGCGGTCGTTTCCTGCGCCGAAAGGGCGTTGCTGTCGATCGATCTGTAAACGCCCGGGGGAGAATAGGCAAGAAGTTGACTCCGACCGCCGTGCGACGGCCGGAAAGGGCACGGGGTGCGGCGGAAGCCCGCCGGTCTAGAAGACCTCGGCCTCGAACCAGTAGACGTCCGTGCCGGGCTCCTTCCAGGCGTCCGGGGGCAGGCCCGCCTTGAGGCAGGTCTGGGCGAGGAAGGTCTCGCAGTCCCAGCCGTATTCCGAGGCCACCTGCGGCAGGAGGAGCCCGGAGCGCGGGGGCCTGAGCACGAGCAGTCCGTGGCGGCCCGGGGCGATTTGCCTCAGGTCCGGGCAGGGCGTGATGGGCGAGAGGATGGAGACCTCGATCTCCAGGGAATCGAACTCGCCGGGCTGCACGGGGGGGAAGCGGGGATCGCGGAACGCGGCCTGCTGCGCCATCTCGTAGACGGTCTCGTAGACCGGCTTGTCGCCGATGATGTGGCCGATGCAGCCGCGCAGCCCGCCGTTCTCCTTGAGCGTCACGAAGGCCCCGAGCTCCGAGGTGAGCTTTTCGGTGGGCGGCTTGCCGGGCCTGCCGCCTCCGGCGAACCCGTCCTTGATGCTCTGGCGGACCAGGGCCTTGAGATAGGATTTTTCCTCGTCCGTGAGGACGAAGCGGAACGGTTCGGGGCCCAAGGGCTGGGAACTGGTCGGCTCGGCCATGGAAACCTCCCTGGAGCGGGGTTCCCGTGCGCGGTGCTCCACCGCGAAGCCCGCGGGTCGCGCTAGAATCCTGGCTCCAGGGGAGGGTTTACCATACCTGCGCCGGTAAGGGCAACGCAGGGGCCGCATCCCTCGACGACCACCTTGCGGCCGGCGTGGCGCAGGCGGCCTTCGGCCAGCCACTGCAGGGCCTGGGGGTAGATGCGGTGCTCCATGGCCAGGATGCGGGCGCCGAGGGTGTCGCCGTCGTCCTCGGGATAGGCCGGGACCACGGCCTGGATGATCACCGGCCCGTGGTCCATCTTCTCGTCCACGAAGTGCACGGTGCAGCCGGAGAAGCGCACGCCGTAGGCGGCCGCGTCGGCCTGGCCGTGCACGCCGGGGAACGACGGCAGGAGCGCGGGATGGATGTTCACCACGCGGCCCGGGAAGGCGCCCAAAAAGACCGGGGTGACCATGCGCATGAAGCCTGCCATGGCCACCGCGTCCGCGCCGTGCTCCCGGATGACGCGGACCATCTCCGCGTCGAAGGCCTCGCGGCCGTCGAACCGCTTGTGGTCCAGGCAGACGGCCGGGATGCCGTGGGTGCGGGCCCGGGTCAGGCCGTAGGCGTCCGGCTTGTTGGACAGGACCACGCGGATGTCCGCGTCCAGGGCCCCGGCCTCCACCTTGTCGATGATCGACTGCAGGTTGGAGCCGGAACCGGAGACGAGGACGGCGAGCGCGAGGGACATGGAGTCGTCCTCCGTCCCTAGGTGATCGAGGCCACCAGGGCCTCCACGAGGCCGGGGATGGTGTATTCCCCGGCCACCACGTCGGGCGTGAAGCCGAGCTTCTCGAGGGTCTTGGCCGTGACCGGGCCGATGCACACGAGCTTCACCTGCTCGCGGTACGGGGCGAAGACCTCGGGCGTGATGCGGGTGAAGAAGTTCTGCACCGTGGAGGAGCTCGTGAAGGTCACGAAGTGGATCTCGCCCTTCTCGAGCGCGGCGAGGAGGTCGGAGGGGTCCTCGTCCGCGAGCTTCGTCTCGTAGACCGGCAGGACCGTGACCTCGGCCCCGGCCTTGGCGAGCTCGTCGGGCAGGACCTCGCGCGCGACCATGGCGCGGGGGATGAGCACCTTCTTGCCGTTCATCCCCTCGCGCAGCATGGCCTCGACCACGCTCTCGGCCACGTACTGGCCGGGCACGAGGTCCGGGCGCACGCCGCGGGAGCACAGCGCCGTGGCGGTGGCCGGGCCGATGGCCGCGACCTTGGCGCGGCCGATGGCGCGGGCGTCCAGCCCCATGTCGTCGAGCACGTCCCAGAAGCCCTCCACCCCGTTGACCGAGGTGAAGACCAGCCAGTCGTACCCGGGCAGCTTGGCGATTGCCTCGCGCACCGGCGCGTCGTCCGGCAGAGGGCTGATCTCGATGGTGGGAAATTCGTGGCAGCAGGCGCCGAGCTCGCGGAGCTTCGATGTCAGCTCCGAGGCCTGCTCTCGCGAGCGGGTGACGACCACGCCGAGGCCGAGCAGCGGCTTCAGCTCGTGCCAGTCGAGCGTCTCCTTGAGCGAGCAGACCTCGCCCACGATGATCAGCGACGGCGCCTTGAAGCCGAGCGCCACGGCCTCCTCGGCCACGCTGTCCAGGGTGGAGACGAAGGAGCGCTGGCGGCAGGTGGTGCCCCAGTGCACCAGGGCGCAGGGCATGTCCGGGCGCATGCCGTGCTCCATGAGCTTGGCGGCGATGGTCGGCAGGTTCTTGACGCCCATGAAGAAGACGAGCGTGGAGCCCGAGGCGGCGAGCGCGCCCCAGTTGATGGCCGAGCCTTCCTTGGTGGGGTCCTCGTGGCCGGTGATGAAGGACACGGAGGAGGCGAAGCGGCGGTGCGTCACCGGGATGCCCGCATAGGCCGGGGCGGCAACGGCCGAGGTCACGCCGGGCACGACCTCGAAGGCGATGCCCGCCTCGACCAGCTCCTCGGCCTCCTCGGCGCCGCGGCCGAAGACGTAGGGATCGCCGCCCTTGAGGCGCACGATCATGCGGCCCTCCTCTTCCAGGGCCTTGTCCACGAGCAGGGTGTTGATGTCGTCCTGGGGCAGGGTGTGGTCCCCGCCCTTCTTGCCCACGTAGATGATTTCGCAGTCCGGCCGGGCGAAGGAGAGGAACTCCTTGTTGGCCAGGTAGTCGTAGATCAGCACGTCGGCCTGTTCGATCAGTTCCCTGCCGCGCAAAGTGAGCAGCCCGGGGTCGCCGGGCCCCGCGCCCACGAGATAGACGGTGCTCATGCTCTTTCTGTCCTCGGGTTCGTTGCGAAGTGCCTTGGCCTTACAGCGTTCAGGGGAAATGTGCAACGCGGGGAGGCGGGGAGCCCCCGCCCCGGACCTGTCCCGGCCGCGGGTTTTGTCCCATTTTGTCATTGACGGCGCGCCAGGGGTGACTAACGTGTCCGCATGCATATGCGCAGAGGCCTTTTCTCCTCCCGCCCTTCCCTGCCCCTGTTCCTGTGCGCCCTGGCGGCGCTCCTGCTCCTCCTTCCGGGAGCGGCGGACGCGGGCAGGCCCCTGCCTCCCGACGCCCCTCTCGTGGCCACGGCCGCGCCCGCGGCCCAGGTCTACGTGCCCTCCGCCTCGCGCGGCCTGGATGCCGAGCGTGCCAACTGGTTCAAGCCGGGCGAGCGCTTCGACTACAACGTCCGCTGGGGGCCCTTCGACGTGGGCAGCGCGACCATCGAGGTCCTGCCCACGGGCACGGTGAACGGCAAGCCCGCGCGCGGCTTCCGCATGACCGCGCGGACCAACGACTTCGCCGACGTCTTCTACAAGGTGCGAGACGTGAACGAGTCCTGGACGGACATGGACATGCAGGGCTCGCTCCTCTACCTCACGAAGCAGCACGAGGGCTCCTACGTCCGCGACTACGAGCTCAGGCTCTACGCGGACAAGGGCACGGCCGAGCTGTGGAGCAACGAGACCGGCAAGCACAAGAACACGGTGCACATCTTCCCCGGGACCATGGACCCGCTCTCCGTGCTCTTCGCCTTCAGGGCCTGGCCCGAGGAGTTCCACCCCGGCATGGTCATCCGCCAGGCCGTGACCGACGGCAAGAAGTTCGTCCTGGGCGAGGCCACGGTGGTCAGGCGCGAGAAGGTCAAGGTGCCCGCCGGGGAGTACGACTGCTACCTGGTGGAGCCGGACATCCGCGACCTGGGCGGCGTGTTCCGCAAGAGCCCGGAGGCGGCGCTGCAGATATGGGTCACGGCGGACAGCCGCCGCCTGCCCGTGCTCGTCCGCTCCAAGGTCGTGGTCGGCCATTTCGTGGCTGAGATGACCGAATACAAGGACTGAGCATGCGGTCGCCGAATCTGCCTCGAAAAATGATACACTTTTTCTAGAGAAAAACGAACAGTTTGAGATGACATGCGAAAAGGCCGCGCCGGAAATTTCCGGCGCGGCCTTTTCGCATATGCGCCTCCTCGGGAAACCCACCTCGAGGCGGCCGGGACGGGACCGTCCCGTCCCGGCGCGCCTCCCCTTGTCGGAGGCTATGGCGATGGCGTTTGGCGACAGGTTCTGGTGCGGCCTAGTGCTCCGCGTGCGAGCCGGTGCGGAAGCTCCAGTGGCCGGAAGGAATCTCCACGTACATCTCGGCTTCCAGCTCCGGGACCGAGAGGCGGAGGGAGAGGCAGTCCTCGGCCGGATGCCAGAGCATCTCGCCGTGCGCTCCCCGGGTCAGCTCCGAGGGATCGCAGCAGAGCGTGAAGGCCACCTCCCGGAAGGCCTCGCCCACCGAGGCCTTGGCGTCGTCCGAGAGCATCACCAGGGCGGGATGCACGGGCAGGGCGTCGATGGCCTCGTAGCGTTCCTCGAGATGCGGGTCCTCGTACAGGTGCAGGGCTGCGTTCATGGTCGTCTCCTTCGGCCGCGTCTGGCTGGCCGTTGCCTTGAGGAAAGCATGGAGCGTGCCAAGCCGCGCACGGAACGACAATGTTCCTTAATTACTTGATTTTATCTTGAACGGCTGAACAGCGGGGAGGATTTATCTACAAAAATGACGTCTTTTGCCCTGTCGGCAATTCATTTTTGTAGAACAGAGGAAAAGACCTACAAAAAAGTCAGCCTTCCAGACGACAGCGGGCCAGGACCAGGGCGCCGAGACAGAAGCGGCCGGTCTCGCGCATGGCCAGCCCGGCCGCGCGGCAGAGGTCCGGCAGGCCTCCGGCGGCCTGGTAGGCGCGGAAGTTCCGGTAGTGCTCGCGGCCCGCCGTGCGCTCGGCCATGTGGCCGCCGGGCACGGTGTACCAGGGAAGCGGCGAGGCCCAGTCCACGAGCAGCAGGGAGCCGCCCGGCCGCACCACGCGCGAGAGCTCGCCCAGCGCGGCCAGGGCCAGGGGGCGCCCCATCTCGTGCAGGGCCAGGGAGACGCTCGCGGCGTCGAAGGTGTCGGCGGCAAAGGGGATCTGCGCGGCGTCGGCGCGCACCAGGCGCGGCCCGGCCAGGTCCAGGGCCCTGGCGAGCATGGGCGGGGAACGGTCCAGCCCGAAGGCTGAGAAGCTTTTCGCCAGGAGGCGCAGCTGCCCGCCCGTGCCGCAGCAGCAGTCGAGCATGCGCAGGCGTTCGGGCGCCACACCGGCGTCCCGGGCCGCCTGCGCCGCGGCCGTGGTCACGGCGCGGCGCAGCGGCCCGAGAATGCCCCCGAGCAGGGGCTCGTAAAGCGGGGCGATGCCGGTGTAGTGGTCCAATGCCGCCCTCCATCCCCGGGACACGTCCCGGGAGATGCCCGGGCTATTCGTCGCCCAGGTCCTCGTCGTCGTCGATGTCGCCGCCGAAGGCGCGGCCGAGCCACGGCGCGGGCTTGCCCGCCGAGGCGTCCGGCCCCTTGGCCGGGGCCCTGGACCTGGAGCCGCGCGAGGCGGGGGCCGTCTTCGGGGCGGCCGTCTTCGGGGCGGCCTCCATCGGCGCATCAGCCTCGGGAGCCTCCGTCTTGGCGGCGGCCGTCCTGGCGGCCGTCTTGCGGGTCCCCGTCCTGGCCGTCGTCTTCTTGGCCGTGGACTTGGCGGCGGGCTTCTTCGCGGGCGCGGCCTTTTCGTCCTCGTCCGAAGGCGCTGCCTCGGCCGGGGTTTCGGCAGCCTCGGCCGAAGCCGCGGCCTGGGCCGCGGCCGGAGCCTTCTTGCCCCTGGAACGCGAGCGGCTGCGCTTGGGCTTGGCCGCGGCTGCCTCCTCGGCGGGCGCGGCCTCGGCAGGCGCAGGCTCGGACGCGGGCTCGGCCGCGGGCTCGAAGGAGATCGCGAAATCGAACATGTCCGAGGCCACCTCGCCGGACATCCCGCCCGACATCTGGGCGGACGTCTGGGCGGGCTCGGCGGCAGGGGCCTCTCCGGCAGCACCGGTCGGCGCCTGCGAAGCGGCGGACGCTCCGTTCTGGGCGGCCTGCGGCGCGCCGTTCATTCCGGCCTCGCCGTTCGAAGACTTCTTGCGGCGGCGGCGACGGCGGCGCTTCTTGGGCGCGGCGCCCGCCTCGGTGGCGGCGTCAGGGCCTGCGGCGCGCTCCTCCTGGCCCGTGCGGGCGGGCTGGGCGGCCTTGTCCTGCCGCTCTTCGCGGGGGCGATCGTCGCGGGGACGGTCGTCGCGCGGGCGGTCTTCCCCGCGCTCGTTCCTGCCGCCACGCTCGTTCCTGCCGCCGCGGTCGTTCCGGTCACCCCGGTCACCCCGGTCATTGCGGTCGTTCCGGTCGCGCCGGTCGCGCGAGCGGCCGCCGCGATCGTCGCGGTCGTCGCGGTCGCGGGCGGGCGCGGCCTCGGGCCGGACGCCCTGCGGCGCGGGCGCGGGCGCGTGCAGGCTCTGCTGGTAGATCTCGTCCAGGAGCATGGCGATGAGCGCCAGCTGCTCCTCGTCCCCGGCCAGGGAGGCGGCCAGCGGCATGGCGCGGCGCATGCGCTCGAGGGCCATGGGCTTCATGGCCCTAAGCCTGGCCTCGAGGATGGCCGTGGTGCGCTCGGCGACCACGGCGGCCACGTCCTCGTCCGTGGGCACGGGGCGCTTCTCGAACTCGATCTTGTAGAGCTTGGCGATGCGGTCGAGCTGCACGGCCTCCATGGTGTCCACGAACGTCACGGCCTCGCCCACGGCCCCGGCGCGGCCGGTGCGGCCCGCGCGGTGGATGTACGACTCCTGGTCCTCGGGCGGCTCGTACTGGATGACGTGCGAGAGGTCGGGGATGTCGATGCCGCGCGCGGCCACGTCCGTGGCCACCAGGAACTTGACCTCCCCGCGCCGCACCTGCTCCAGGATGCGCTCGCGCTGCGACTGGCTCAGGTCCGCGGAAAGCTCGTCCGCGTTGTAGCCGAAGTTCTGGAGCACCTGGGAGAGGTAGTGGACCTGGTGCTTGGTGTTGCAGAAGATGAAGCACGAGGCCGGGTTCAGCACCTCGATGATGCGGATGAGCGCCCGGTCCTTCTGCATGCGCGGGACCTCGTAGCTGGCGTGCGTGACCTCGGCCACGTGCACGCTGTGCGAGGACAGCGAGAGCATCTGCGGCTCGCGCATGAACTCGGCGGACAGGCGCAGGACCTGTGCCGGGAAGGTGGCCGAGAACATCAGCACGTTCACCGGCCGCTTGGGCAGGTAGCGCTGCACGGCCTTCATGTCGGGGTAGAAGCCGATGGAGAGCATCCGGTCGGCCTCGTCGAAGACCAGCATGCGCAGGGCGTCGAGGGTGAAGTTGCGCTTCAGCAGGTGGTCCAGCACGCGGCCGGGCGTGCCCACCACGATCTGCGCGCCGTCGCGCAGGGACTGGGTCTGCCCGCCGTAGCCCACGCCGCCGTACACTGCCACCACCTTGGGGCCGTTCTCTCCGGCCAGGATCTCGGCTTCGCGCGCCACCTGGCGGGCCAGCTCGCGCGTGGGCAGCAGGATCAGGGCCTGGCAGCCGGGGGCGTCGGCGTCCACCTTCTCCAGGATGGGCAGGACGAAGGCGCCGGTCTTGCCCGATCCGGTGCGGGACTGGACCATGAGGTCGCGTCCGGCCAGGAGGTAGGGCATGGACTTGGCCTGCACCGGCATGAGGCCGGTCCAGCCTATGCGGCCGCAGGCCTCGCGCAGCTTCTCGGGCATCTCCTCGAAGCTGATCTCGGGCAACGAATCCTCGGGCTCATCGACATGAGCCACCTCGTCGTGATCGGTCATGAATTTTCTCCACTTAGAGTGTTCCGTCTTTCCCATACCCGACTTCCGGTCGCCGCGCCAGTGCGTGGCCTCGTTCGGCCGCCGCTTCCGGGGCGTTTCCGGCGCTTCTCGGGTCTCCCGGCCGCTCCGTCCGCCGAAGGGCGGGAAGGCGGCCGGCACGGGAAACGGAAGTAAAATGTTTCACTGTCCTGAAGGCCTGGCCGCGAGGGCCCCGGCCTTCGGGTCCGGGAGGACCGCCCCGCCGCGCGGCGGAGGACCTTCCGGACCATGAAATATGCCGCTCGAGCGCGGGCGCGCGGACGCTCAGGCCCGCTCCCGCTGCTCCTTCTTCCACTGCTCCACGTCTTCCCGGCAGGGCTCGCTCCAGCCCGCGGGCGTGGTCCGCGAGGGCAAGACGGAGACGAGGCGCACGGCGCCCTCCCCTTCGCCCTCCGCCTCCCCGACGAGCCGCACCTGCACGTCCACCTCGCCCCCGGCGCGCACGGCCTTGGGCGAATAGGAGGCCAGGAAGGCGGCCGCGTCGCGGACCGTCTCCTCGTCCCAGGGGCGGCCGTCCACCGGCCTGGCCACGGCCAGGGGGCTCGGAAAGGCGTCCAGGTCCAGGGTGAGGTCGCCGGGCCGCACGAGCCCGGCAAGGATCTCGTTGTCCTCCTGGTGGCGGCCGATGACCAGCCAGCGCGCGCCCTTCTCCCCGTTCCCTGCCCCGCGCGACCAGAACTGCCTGCCCGTGTTGGCCAGGAGCATGTCCGCGGCAGTGGGCGCGGACATGTGGCGCAGGATGGGCGCGTAGCGGCTGCACGGCTCGCGCTCGGTCAGGCGGCAGCCGCCCCCGGGCGTGGGGATCTCGGTGATGCCGAACTCCCGCGCCAGGGCGAGCTGCTTGGCGCGTCCTCGGCCCGCGGCGTTCAGGAGCCGCGCGCGGTCCACGAGGCCCGACTCCTCCATGGGCGTGGGCTCCAGCACCAGGGCCGAGAGGGGCCTGAGCAGCAGATCCTTCACGCCCGCGTCGCGGCGGATGGCGTTCAGCGCGTCGCGGCGCTGCGACATGGGCCGCTGCCCCACGACCTCGCCGGAGATGACGAACTTCGCGCCGTGCTCGGCCAGCATGGCGCGCGCCCGGCGCAGCATGAGCACCTTGCAGTCCATGCAGGGATTGAGGTTCGAGCCCAGGCCGTGCACGGGCCCGGCCAGGAGCATGCGCAGATACTCGTCGCCCACCTCCACGGCCGTGACGTCCACGCCGTAGATCTCGCGCCAGTGCGCCAGCTTTTCCGGTTTGCCGAAGAAGGGGGTGACGAAGTGCAGCCCCAGGACCCGCAGGCCCTGGCGCTCGATCAACTTGTGGGCCAGGAGGGAATCGAGACCGCCTGAAAACAGGGAAAGCGCATCGTAGCGTCGGGTCATTGCGTGCTTGCCATACATCGCCGGGCCTCGGCTGGCAACCGCCGGGGCCGTGCCGGGCGCGCGCGGCGGCGGGAACGCGTCCGGAAAATCCACCCGCCCGCCGTCCGCGCGACTGTCCGCACGACCGCCCAGACCACCGCCCACGCTACTCGGTGATGGTCACGATGAGGCGCTGCAGCTCCTCGGCCTGCACGGCCAGGTGGTCCAGGGACTGCCTGGAGTCGTGCATCCCGGAGTTGGTGTCGTCCGCGATGCGGCGCACCTCTTCCATGCTGCGGTGGATCTGCTCGTGGGCCGCGGACTGCTCCTCGGCCGCGCGCGCGATCTCGCCCACGCGGCCCGCCGTGCTCTCGGCCAGCCCCACGATGCGGTCCAGGGTCTCGCCCGAGGATTTGACGAGGCTCGTGGCCTCCTCCACGGCCCGCGCGGCGAGGCTCGTGTTCTCCAGGTTCGTGTGGGCCGCCTTCTGGATGTCCTGCACGGACTGCGAGACCTGGCGCGTGGCGGTCATGGTCTTCTCGGCGAGCTTTCTCACCTCGTCCGCGACCACGGCAAAGCCCCGCCCCGCGTCGCCCGCGCGCGCCGCCTCGATGGCCGCGTTCAGCGCCAGCAGGTTGGTCTGGTCCGCGATGTCCGAGATGACCTCGATGATCGAGCCGATGCCCCGGGCGCGGTCGTCCAGGGAGCGCATGTCGGTCTCGAGCCGCGCGGAGATCTCGCGCACGCGGTCCATGGCCTCGCGCGAGCCGTCCATGATCGTGTAGCCGGAGAGCGCCATCTCGCGCGAATCCTCGGCGCTTCGCGCGGCCTCGGCAGCGCTCTGGGCCACGGCCGAGAGGTTGGCGTTCATCTCCTCCATGGCCACGGAGGTCTCGTGGATGCGCTCGGTCTGGCGCTTGGCGCCGTCCGTGACCAGGCCGACCCGGTCCGTTATCTGGCGCGAGTCGCGGAAGACGTATTGCGAGATGGACTCCGCCTCCTGGGCCACGCGGGCGAAGAGCGCGTTCTGCTCCCGGATGCGCGCCTCCTGGCTCTTGATGTCCGTGAGGTCGGTGACCAGGGCGAAGGCGCCCGTGGGGTTGCCGTCCAGGTCGTGCAGGGGCGCGGCGTCGGCGCGCACGTGCCGCGCCGTTCCCTTGCGGCCCTTGATGTCCGCTTCCAGGTTGCAGACGTTCTTCCCGCTGTCCAGGCAGTTCTCGATGAGGTCGCTTGAAAGCCCCGTGCCCGAGAGGATGGCGGCGGCCTCCTTGCCGAGGTACGCCTCGGGACCGCCCTCGCACTCGAGCAGGTCGAGGAGCGGGGCGTTGACGAAGACCAGGCGGTTGTCGAGGTCGGTGACGAAGCAGGGGATGGTCATGTTGCGCAGGATGCCGTCCGAGAAGCCGAGCTTGTGCTTGAGTTCCGCGACCATGGCCCGGATGTGGCGGGCCAGGTCGGCCATTTCGGCCTTGAAGTCGCCCTTGAGCACGGCGGAGAAGTTCCCGCCCGTGACCTCCTGCAGGTAGCCGCTCACGGCGGCCAGCGGCTCGGCCAGGCCGCGCTTGACCACCATCCAGGAGACGAGGATGACCACGAGCGCCGTGCCCAGGCCGAGAAGGAGGGCCGCCAGGCGCAGGCTGCCCACGGCGGCGAAGGCCTCGGCCGTCTTGACCTCGGCCAGCAGGGCGTAGGTCACGCCGTTGAAGTCCACCGGGGTGTAGGCGCAGAGCACCTTCTGGCCCAGGTGGTTGACGAAGATGGCGTCGCCGCTCTTGCCGCCGAGGGCCGCCGCGACCGCCTCGTTGTCGATGCGGCTCTCGTCCGGATGGGCAAAGGAGCCCGCGACCGAGAAGCGCGCGGGTTCGAGCGTGGAGTCCGAGCGCATGAGGTGGTCCGGGCCGATGAGCAGCGTCTCGCCCGACTCGCCCATGCCCGCGGTCTGGCGCATGAGGTCGTTCATCTTCTCGTGCGGCACGCGGAGCACGGCCACGCCCTCGACCGAGTCGTGGGTGTGGTTGTAGATGGGCGCGGCGATGAAGGCGGCGGGCGCTCCCCCAAGCGGCGCGTAGGACGCGAAGTCCACGAAGGTCACCTTGCCCTTCTCCGCGGCCTTCCAGGCCCGCTCGAGGTTGCTGTCCTTGAGCAGCGGCCCCTCGACGTTGTGGCCGAGCTCGCCCCCCTCCTTCACCGAGAGGAGCACCCAGCCGTAGTTGTCCACGAGCATGGCGTCGTCGTAGCCGAGCACCTTGACGAAGGGGATGAACTCGGCCCGGACGTTGTCCGCCGTGGACCTGTAGTCGTCGCTCGTGGTGTCGAAGGTCTTCGCGACGTCGGCGCCGTAGGCCATGTCGCGCAGAAAGCTCAGGGCGTTGTAGACGCCCTTGTTGGCCCCGAAGATGCGCGCCTCCCGCTCCCAGACCCCGGCGAGCTCCCCGAGCGCGGTGCGCCGGGCGTCGCGCGCGGCCACGAGCTGCAGCCTGGCCTGCCCCTCGAGGCTCCTCCCGGCCAGGTCCACGGAATACACGCCCATGGCGGCCAGCGGCAGCAGGCCGATGCACAGGCAGAAGGCTATCAGCTTTGTCTTGAGGCTCATGGCGAACGTCCTTGTTGTGGCGTGCGTTGACGCGAAGCGGAAGCCGACCGGCAGGGGGAGATGCCGGTGCGCCGTCGCCCTTCATGGCGACAGGCCCAGCATGTACGGACAGGAGGTTATGAAACGGCGATGGACATGTTACGAACGCGTGACGACAGCCTTCTTGGGCAGAGAAAGACTTTTGGGTCAATCACGCGAAGTCGCAGGACATCGTTGTCCGCAAAAAGCGGATACCCGGGCGGCGGGGACGGCACATGCGGGATGGGGGCGGCCGCCCCGCCGGTCGGCGGGCGGAGCGGCCGCGGCGGGGCGGGATCAGGTGAACAGGCAGATCTTGCAGTCCTTGGCGTAACGCAGGAAATCCTCCGCGTTCCAGACGATGACCCCGGGGATCAGCTTGCTCTCGTCGATCTCCATCATGTCCACGGTCATCTTGCAGGCGATGAGCTCCACGCCCTCGAGCATGGCCATCTCCTGCAGCTCGGCCAGGTTCGGGATGTTGGCCTTCTCGATCTTCTTCTTCATCATGCCCGTGGCGATGGTGGACATGCCCGGGATGGCGCCCATGACGCCCGGCGGGATGAACTTGGCCCGCTCGGCCCCGCCGTCCAGGACCATGTTGAGCCCCATGAAGCTGTAGAAGATCTTGCTCTCCATGCCGAGCCGGGCCGCGTTGATGCCGAGCACCAGCGAGGGATAGGCTCCGTCCAGGGTGTCGTGGGTGCAGATGAACGCAGCACGCTCCTTGGCCCCGGCCGCCTTTGCGGTCTCATTCTCCGCCATGATGCGCCTCCTTGGCTGACGTGCCGGACCAGTTCCGGCTTTATACCCCCCACCCGTATCACATCCTGGACAAGAATACACCCTTCGGCGCGAAAAAAAAGCCGGGCCGCGCGAGGCGCGGCCCGGCCGGGGTGTCGGACGGGATCGGACCGGGATTGCGCCGCGGTCTAGCGCCGCTTCTGCAGGCGGGCGCGCAGCCAGACGGCGAAGAGGTTCATGCCGAAGACCAGCCCGATGAGCACGAGCGCGGTGCCATACTGCAGCGGCCGGGTCTTGTCGATGTTCGTGCCCGCCGTGGCCAGGACGTAGATGTGGTACGGCAGGGCCATGACCGGGGAGAGGATGCTCTTGGGCATCTCCGGGGTGTAGAAGACCGCGGCGGTGAACATGATGGCCGCGGTCTCGCCCGCCGCGCGGCTGATGCCCAGGATGCAGCCGGTGAGCATGCCGGGCAGGGCCGCGGGCAGAACCACGCGCACGATGGTCTGGAACTTGGTGGCGCCAAGCCCCAGGGAGGCCTCGCGGTAGGTCTGCGGCACGGAGCGCAGGGCCTCCTCGGCCGTGCCGATGATCACCGGCAGGGTCAGGAAGCCGAGCGTCAGGCAGCCCGCCAGGATGGAGACGCCGAGCCCCAGGGTGATGACGAAGAAGGCCAGGCCGAAGAGGCCGAAGACCACCGAGGGCACGCCCGCGAGGTTGTTGATGCCCAGGCGGATGATGCGCACGAGCCTGGGCGCGCGGGCGTACTCGTTCAGGTAGATGGCCGTGCCCACGCCCAGGGGGAAGGCCACCAGCAGCGAGCCGAGGCTCAGGACGGCCGTGCCCACGATGCAGGGCAGGATGCCGCCCTTGGTCATGGAGTCGTACGGCGCCTGGGTGAGGAAGGTCCAGTTGATGGCGGGCAGGCCCCGCACCAGGAGGAAGGAGCAGATGATGGCCAGGGCCAGGCCGTTGATGCCCGCGGCGGTGCGGAACAGGGTGAAGAAGATCCGCTCCACGCTGCGGCGGCCTCCGCCGGAGCGCCCGAAGGGCGTGCGCGGCGGACGCAGGGGGGCTGCCTTGGGAACGGCGGTGAAATCTGCTGCTTCCTGGCTCACGGCAATCTCTCCTTAGAGGGTGGCGGACCCGATCTGCTTGTTCTTCTCGGCGATGTAGTCGGCCACCACGTTGAAGAGCAGGGTCATGACGAAGAGCACGATGCCGATGGCGAACAGGGCATGGTAATGGTCCGATCCGTAGGGCGTCTCGCCCATCTCCGCGGCGATGGAGGCGGGCATGGGGCGCACCGGGTCGAAGATGGAGGTCGGGATGGCCGCCGCGCCGCCCGCGACCATGAGCACGACCATGGTCTCGCCGATGGCGCGGGACATGCCGAGGATGGTGCCCGTGCTGATGCCGGTGATGCTGGCGGGCAGGATCACGCGGTAGATGGTCTGCCAGTGCGTGGAGCCGAGCGCCAGGGAGGCCTCCTTGAGCTCGCGCGGCACGCTGTAGATGGCGTCCTCGGAGATGGAGCAGATGGTGGGCACGGACATGAAGGCCAGCATGAGCGAGGCGTTGAAGAGGTTGTAGCCGACCCAGACGTCCAGGTAGTTCTGCAGGAAGGGCGCGACCACGACCATGCCGAAGAAGCCGATGACCACCGAGGGCAGCGCGGCCAGAAGCTCGATGACCGGCTTGAAGAAGGCGCGCACGCCCGGCCGCGCGATCTCGGCCAGGTACACGGCGGTCATCACGCCGAGCGGGATGGCGATGAGCGAGGAGAGCGCCGTGACCAGGATGGAGGCCACGATGAGCGGCAGGATGCCGAAGGACGGCGGGTCGAAGGTCGGGTACCACTCGCTGCCGAAGAGGAAGTCGGTGATCGAGGTGGCCTTGACGATGGGAGCCCCTTCCATGAACAGGAAGATGCAGATCAGGGCCAGGATGAGAATGGACACCAGGGCGACCGTGAAGAAGGTGCCGTGGATGCATTTCTCTCTCGTGCTTCTACGCATGTCTGCCGCCTGAAAAAAAAGTTCGAGGCCCCCCGTCCGAAGACAGGGGGCCGGAGACTACAGAGGGAATGTTACTTCACGGTGACGTAGCCGGCTTCCTTGACGTCCTTCTGGCCGGCGGGGCTCAGGAGGTAGTCCACGAAGCCCTTCAGCTCGCCCTTGGGCTCGCCGTTGACGTAGATCTGCAGGCTGCGGGACACCGGGTAGGAACCGTCGCGGGCAGTGGCCTCGGAGGGGGTCACGCCGTTGACCTTCAGCGCCTTGACGTCCTTGGTCACGTAGCCCAGGCCGTCGTACGCGATGGCGTACTTGTTCTTGGAGACGGACTCCATGACCGCGCCGGAGGAGGCCTGCATCAGCGCCATGGGGGAGACCTTCTCCTTCTTCAGGACGTGCTCCTGCCAGGTCTCGAAGGTGCCGGAGGAGGAGTCGCGGGAGATGACCGCGATGCGGCCGGGGTTGCCGCCCACGTCCTTCCAGTCGGTGATCTTGCCGGAGAAGATGCCCTGGAGCTGGTCCACGGTCAGGTTCTGGACCGGGTTGTTCGGATTGACGATGGCGCACACCGCGTCGCGGGCGATGATGATCATCTTGGGATCCTCGCCCTTGCTCTTGGCCAGCTCGATCTCCTTGTCCTTCATCTCGCGCGAGGCCATGGCGATGTCCGTGGTGCCGTCGATGAGGGCCTTGATGCCCTCGCCGGAGCCGCCGGCGGAGAGGTCGATCTTCATGTCGGGATGGGCCTTCATGTAGGCCTCCACGGCGCGCTGCATGATGGGCAGAACGGTGGTGGAACCCTTGATGGTCAGGCTGCCGGCCCAGGCGCTGCCGGTCAGGGCCAGGGTAAGGACGGCCGCGAGGGCAAGAAGTTTGGCTTTCATGGTCGTTCTCCTCATAAAAATTGATTGGGAATGCGGCTGTTGTCGAACGCCCCAGAGAAGTAGATTCAGGCTGTGACGGTTATGTTACGGCCGAAGTAACATTCGGTTACGTCGTCACATGCCCGCATTCCGGGCCTTCGGGGGACCTGCCGCAGCGCTCCGGAAGCCGCGCCGCGCGCGGCATGCCGGGCCTTGCACCGGGCCGTGCGGCGAATCATGCGCGGCCCCGCGCCCACAAAATCCGCCTCGCTGTCCGGACCGTCCGGAGCGGGCGACCCGCCGGTCTGAGGCCGACCGCCCCGAAGGCGGACGAGGCGGGGGACGGAGAAGGGAGAAGCGCGGGAGAGGAGGAGGGATCGCGGGCGTGGCGAAGGCACGGCGGCAGGGGCACGGCTCTCGTGCTCCGCTTCGCCGGGCGCGGTTTCGCGGTTTCGTCACATGGAGGGGGAAGCCTGTCGGATCGGCGCATGTCCGTCCCTTTCCGCCCGGTTTCCGGGCAGCCGTCCCATACTACCCCCTTGCCCGCGGCAATGGCAACCGAGAGCCGCAAAAAAAGGGCTCCCCGGCCTGGCCGGGGAGAAGCGCCGCCCGGGGAAACCGCGGGCGGCGGGGACGCGGGGCCGGGGCCTCAGCCCTGCTCCGCGGCCAGCGCCTCCTCCACGGCCGCGGCCACGGAGCCGGAGTCGACCTCCTTCTCGGTCTCGATGCGCGCCAGCTGGAAGTTGATCTCGCGCATGAGCGGCACGCGGCTGGGCTCGAAATAGGCCTTCCAGGCCGTGGCGGCCTTGTCCAGCTCGCCGCGCCGGGCGTGGCAGAGCCCCAGGTAGAGGCTGGCCAGGTTGTGGGAGCGCTTGCGCAGCACGCGGCCGAGCTCGACCACGGCCTGGGTGTGCTTGCCCTGGCGGTAGAAGCAGATGCCCAGGCGCACGCGCGCCTCCTCGTTGCCGGACTCGCGCGCGAGCACGTCGCGATAGGCGTTCACGGCCTCGCTCCAGCGGCCCGCGGCGAAATGGCCGTCCGCCTCGCTCGATTCCTGGGTCACTCCGGTAACCGCCTTCTCCCCCGGCTCGCGGCCGCGGATGCGGTCCACGAAGCCGAAAAGAAGGTCGCGGCGGCTGAAGTCCGATCCTTTCTTGGCGCTCATCGTATCTATCACTCCGGATGATAATTCCGACCCGATTCGTTGACATCACTCGATATTCTGAGAAGATGCCCTACGACGGACAGTCATGTCCTCCATTTCTACTTCTGGACGCGACGATGGGCAACGACAAGAATTTCGACGAGATTGTCAGGAACTTCATTCTCCAGGACAGGGGCCATTTCATCACGGTCTCCAAGGACAACGCCTTCAGCAAGACGTTCCGCAGCGCGGTCCAGAAGCTGCTGGCCCTGCCCCAGGACTGCCTGGAGAGCTTCACCGAGAAGGGTCCGGCGCAGCGCCAGATCGGCGCGGCCGTCAAGGAGGGCAGAAAGCCCCTCATGCTCATCGAGCGCGAGCTCGACGGCGTGCATTCGGCCGAGTTCATCGGCTACCTGCGCAACGACTATCCGGACCTGAGGATCATCGTCCTGACCACGGAGATCGAGCGCGACGGCCTCGTGCTCCTGCACGAGATGGGCGTCTCCAACTTCATCACCAAGCCCATCTCCGTGAACGGCATGATCGAGAAGATCGCCTTCACCATCAAGCCGCCCTCCAAGATCGGCGAGCTTCTGGACGCGGGCAAGCGCTTCCTGGCGCAGCGCGAGTTCGAGAAGGCCCTGGTCATCTCGGACAAGGTCCTGGAGTACAAGGCGCAGAGCCCGGCCGGGCTCATGCTGCGCGGCGACGCCCTGAAGGGCCTGGACCGCAGGTCCGAGGCCCTGGCCGCATACGAGGGCGCCATGCGCGGCGGCAACCTCTACCTCGAGCCCATCAAGAAGCTGGCCCAGTTCCACAAGGAGGACGGCAACCACTCCGCGGTCCTGAACCTCCTCGAACAGCTCGACAAGCTCTCGCCCCTGAACATCGAGCGCAAGATGGAGATCGGCGGCATCCACCTGCAGCAGGGCAAGGCCGCGCGCGCCAAGACCTACTTCGACACCGCCACCAAGCTGGCCACGCGCCAGGCCATGGCCAAGGTCTCCAACCTCTACCGCAACATCGCCTCCCTGTGCATGGAGTCCGCGCCCGAGCTGGCCGAGGTCTACCTGCGGCAGAGCCTCGAGTCGCGCCACGACGTGCTCGACGCCTCGGACCTCGAGACCTTCAACTCGCTGGGCATCGCGCTGCGCCAGCAGAACAAGTGGGAGGAGGCGATCAAGGAATACAAGAAGGCGCTGAAGATAGCGCCCGAGGACGAGAACCTGCACTACAACGTGGCCATGGCCTACGTGGACGGCAAGAGCTACGAGAAGGCCGCCTCGTGGCTGGACAAGGCGCTGCGCATCAACGGAAACCTCGGCGGGACGAGCGCGGCCGTGTGCTTCAACATGGGCTTCATCTACTACCACGCGGGCCGCAAGCAGAAGGCCCTGGACCGGCTCACGCGCGCCCTGCAGATCGAGCCGACCTATCAGCGCGCCAAGGAACTCATCGAGAAATGCCAGGAGTAGCCGCCTGCATGGTCATCAGGCGGTGAAAGAAGGTCTGCACGAATTTTCCGGTCAGCACCTCGGGCAGGGAGAAGCGCAGCGCGGGCCCCTGCTCCAGGCTCCCGGTCAGGGCCAGCCAGAGCCCGCCGGAGAGCGAGGCCATCTCGGCCGCGGCCCACTCCCTCACCTCCGCCCGAAGCCCGGGCTCCACGCCGAAGAGGCGGCACTGCAGCGGCCGCTGGTTGAAGACCATGCACTCGCCGAGCTCGGACAGGGGGCAGACCTGCTCCCTGGCCCGGTACGCCGCGGCAAGCCCCTCGTCGCCCAGCGCGCCGCCGTGCGCGCGCGTCACTTCCCGCAGCTCGCGCGCGGCGGAGAGCGCCCGCTCCGTGACCGCCTCGCGGTCGCGGCGGCCGAGCGTGCCGCTGAAGAAATGGTGCAGGTAGACCGCGCCGCCGAGCCCCATGTGCACCAGGTCGCGGCAGCAGCGGTCGTGCTCCTGGCCGCAGCGTTCCTTCTCCCCGGCGGATTCCAGCCGCGCGTCCACGGTGCGCACGATGCGCTCCCAGTCCGCCAGGAAGGGAAAGAGGTCCACGGAGTCCCTGCGCTCGAGCGAGGGCTCGCGGATGGTGAGCCTGCCCTGCAGCCTGCCGTACTTGCGCAGGAACCACCACTGGTCGAAGTTCGCGGGCTGCGAGCGCAGCCCCTTGATGGCGCGGTCGGCCTGGCGGTGGCCGAGCCCCTTGCGCAGGAGGTAGGCCTTGAGCACCGTGCCCGTGCGGCCGATGCCGTGGCGGCAGTGGATGAGGATCTTGCGGCCGAGGTAGAGCTCGCCGTCCAGCCACTCCAGGGCCTTCTCGAGTTCGGCGAGGTCAGGGGCCTCCTCGTCCGGGATGGGCAGGTAGTAGACCTCGAAGCCCTCGTCCGACTCGATCCAGTGCAGGTCGCAGAACTCGGCGCAGAGGTTTAAAATGGCCTGCACGCCCTGCGCGTGCAGGGAGGCGAGCTGCTCGTAGGACATCGGGGCGGAGCCCACGGCAAGGGAAGGTGTGACCCAGGAGAGGGCGTAGGCTTCTTTGCTCACAGGCCGGTCTCGGGCGTGACGTCCGCACAATGCGCAAGGCCGCATTCCGCGGAAGACCGCTTGGCCGGAAAACGCGGTTCCCGGCTCGCTCCCGCCGCAGCCGTTTTGCTGTCGGCGGCGAAGCCGGGCATCCGTCCGGCCTTCGTCTCGCGTATCGTTTTCGGGTTCACGTCGATGCTTTCAGCGGCCGCGACACTAGGCCGTTTCACGCCGCATGGCAACCGGGCCGCCCTCTCCCCGCCCGGGCCAGCGGCCCCGGGCGGCTCAGCGCGCGCCCTCCGCCACGGCCGCGGCCAGGCGGATCATGTTGGCGGACCAGTCCTCGGCCAGAGGGTCGATGCTCACCACCTTGGCGCCGAGCTCCTTTGCCAGCTCCTCGGCCACGCGGCGGGGAAAGGCGGGCGAGACGAGCACGAGGCGGACGTTGGCCCCGCCCGCCTCGGCGGACAGCGCGTCGAGCCCGGCGGGGTCCGGCTCCCTGCCCGCCCGCTCGATGCCGATCTCCTGCAGGCCGTAGTCGTGCGCGAAATAGGCGAAAGCGGGATGCGCCGCCAGGAAGGACGTGCCGGGCGGCACCAGGGCCAGACTTTGGCGCACCGCGGCGTCCGTGGCCGCAGTCTCGGCCAGCATGGCCTCGAGCCCGGCGCGGAAGGCCGCTGCGTGGGCCGGGTCGGCAACGGCCAGGGCCTGGGCCGTGGACAGGGCCATGGTGCGCACGGCAGCGGGCGAGAGCCAGACGTGGGGATCGTATTCCACGGGCGCGGCCGCCGCTGCGGCATTGGGGCCTGTCGCGTCGCCGTCCGTCAGCCCGTTCTCGTCGGACCTGGATTCGGGCAGGGGCAGCATGACCGTCCCTTCGGCCGTGCGCACCACGGTGAGCCCCTTGTCCAGGCCCGCCAGGCGCGCGGCCCAGCCATCCTCGAAGGGCACGCCGAGGCGCAGCAGCAGGCGCGCCCTGGCCAGGGCCGCGAGCTGGGTCCCCTTGGGCTCGTAGCCGTGCGGGTCGCTGTCCGCCGGGATCACTACCAGGACCTCGACGAGGTCGCCGGCGATCTTCTCGACGATGTGCTTCTGCGCCGGGATGCTCACGGCCACCAGCAGCCTGCCGGGGTGCCCGGACTCGGCCCCTGCCTGGGCCGAGTCCGCCGCCGCCGGACTGCAGAGGCAGCAGGCGGCGAGAACGGCGGCAAGAAGCCGCGCCATGACGAAATCACGCTTCATGCGGACCTCCCGAGGGTTGCCTGATTGGGCCGTCTATGCCCCGCGCATCCCCGCGTCAAGACCGCTCGCCCCCCTCCCGGCCTCTCTCTTCGCGGGGCCGATACCCGGGGTTTCCTTTTCCTTCTGTCTTACGTAATATAATTGTTGACCATTTACATTGTGAGCATAATCTTGGCGAGGCATGTCCTCTTACCGCGAAGGAGTCGCCATGTTCAAACGCAGCATAGGCTCGGTTCTCGTCGTCTCGGTTTCCCTGGCAGTCATCGTGGCCATCGCGGGAATGGGACTTTACGTTACACGATCGTCCAACACCATGGCGCTCGAGACCTCTCGCCAGGCCGTGACCACCCAGGCCGACCTCTCCGCCACCGCCCTCAAGCAGTATCTCGACTACAGCCGCAGCATGGTCGTGAGCCTCGCGGGCCAAGCGGCCATCATCAGCGCCTTCGAGACCGGCGACCCGTCCCGCGCCGATGAGCGCTTCGCCAGCTTCATCAAGGCCTACCCGGACTACTGGGCCATGTTCGCCTTCGACCTGCACGGCAAAGTCGTGGCAGGCTACAACGCGCTCGGCAAGAACATGGCCGGTGCCGACCGTTCCGACCGCGACTACGTCAAGGCCATCCTCGCCGGGCAGGAGTCGTACTGCAGCCGCACCATCCTCAAGGCCAAGAGCGCGGACAAGGAGATGCTCATCTTCGGCGTGAGCGCCGCGGTGCACGACGCCACGGGCAAGCTCGTGGGCGGCGTGGGCGTCTTCCCCCGCTGGGACGTGTTCACGGAGCATTTCATCGACACACTGCACTTCGGCAAGCGCGGCTACGCCTTCGCCTTCGACGAGAACGGCGTCTTCATCGCCCACGGCCAGGACAAGAGCACGATCCTCAAGAACTTCGGCGACCAGGAGTTCATCAGGCAGGCCCTGCAGATGAAGAACGGCTCCCTGTTCTATCCCTGGCGGGGCGAGCAGAAGTTCATGGCCTTCGTCCGCGTGCCCGAGACCGGCTGGACCGTGGCCATGACCACCTACGTCTCGGAGATGACCCAGCTCGCGAACGAGCAGCGCAACGTCCTCGTGGTGGTGGGCATCTGCACCATCCTGGTGCTCATGGCCATCATCTTCATCATCTCGCGCAAGCTCATCGTCCGCCCGGTGCAGAACATCGAGACCTTCACCGCGGCGGTCTCCGGAGGCGACTTCCAGGCCGCGCTCAGCGGCACCTACCGCTACGAGCTGAAGGATCTCGCCGAGAACGTGCGGTCAATGGTCCTCGAGCTCAAGAAGCGGCTGGGCTTCAGCCAGGGCCTCCTTGACGGGCTGACCATGCCCTGCGTGGTCGTGGACAACGACCAGAAGATCCTCTTCGTCAACCAGGCCATCCTGAACTTCCTCGAGTTCGACGAGCAGCCCGACGCGTACCAGGGCCGCGACTTGGCCGAGTTCTTCTACGGCGAGAAGGGGCGCGATACGCTCATCGGCCGGGCCATGCGCGAGAAGCGCCCGGTCATCGGCACCCTGACCGAGGTCAAGGGACGCAAGGGAACCTTGCGCTTTGCGCAGATCGACACGGCCCCGCTCTACGACCTGGACGGCAACACGCTCGGCGGGTTCGGCGTCTTCTCCGACCTCACCGAGCTTAGGGCGCAGCAGAAGCAGGTCGAGGCGCAGAACGAGCGCATCGCCGCTGTGGCGCGCGACGCGGCCCAGATCTCCGATCAGGTGGCCTCGGCCTCGGAGGAGCTCTCCGCCCAGGTGGAGCAGGCCAGCCGGGGCGCGGACGAACAACGCCGCATGACCGACGAGACCGCCACGGCCATGGAGGAGATGAACGCCACGGTCCTCGAGGTGGCCAAGAACGCGGGCCAGGCCGCGGAGCTGGCCGACGGCGCGCGCACCAAGGCCGACCAGGGCGCGGCCATCGTGCGCGACGTGATCGGCGCCATCGGCACGATCAAGGACAAGGCAGGCAAGCTCGGCGCGGACATGGCCGAGCTCGGCGGCCAGGCCCAGGACATCGGCCGGGTGCTCGACGTGATCTCCGACATCGCGGACCAGACCAACCTCCTGGCCCTGAACGCGGCCATCGAGGCCGCGCGCGCAGGCGACGCGGGCCGGGGCTTCGCTGTGGTCGCGGACGAGGTCAGGAAGCTCGCCGAGAAGACCATGCAGGCCACCAAGGAGGTCACCCAGGCCATCGGGGCCATCCAGCGCAGCGCGCGCGAATCCATCGCGGGCACCGAGGACATGGCCAAGGCCGTGGACCAGGGCACGGAACGGGCCAGACTCTCCGGCAGCGCGCTGGAGGAGATCCAGACCATGGTCGTGCAGACGGCGGACCAGGTGCGCGGCATCGCCACGGCCAGCGAGCAGCAGTCCGCGGCCAGCGCGGAGATCAGCCGGGGCACGGAGTCGGTCAACCGCATCGCCGCGGAGACGGCCCAGGCCATGGAGCAGTCCGCCGAGGCCGTGTCCGACCTCGCGCGCCTGGCCCAGGAGCTGAACACCCTCATGGACGCGCTCAAGGGGCAGTAGGCGCATCCTCGGCAGCACGGGAAAATGAACCAGGGCCCGGGTCGACGTCGACCCGGGCCCTTTTCGTTTCCGGCTGAAGACGTACGCTGCACGGAAGGCCGGAAGCGGTCCGGGCCGTCCGCACGAGGCCAGGGCCGTGCATCCCGGCAGCATTTCTGTCCGTCCTGCACTCGAGGACGCTTGGCGCCCCTCACCTGTCCTGCAGCTTCCGCAGGACCCGCCTCCACTTTGCAGCTCGAACCGCCGGGAGCGTTATGGCGCAAAAAAAGCGGGCCTCTCGAGGGAGGCCCGCCTGTCAGGGTCTCATTCTCCGTCCCGGGGGACGGATCACGCTACATGGTGCACGTACCGGCCGTTTCGGCGGAGGAGCGGCAGCGCATGCGGGCCAGGGAGCGCTGCAGCGCGGCCCGGGCCCGGGCGAAGTCCATCTCCTCTTTCTGGATGCGGAGCCGTTCCTCGGCCCGCTCCTTGGCGATGCGGGCGCGGGAGACGTCGATCTCCGCGGCGCGCTCGGCGACCTCGGCAAGGATGGTGACCTTGTTGTTGTTCACCTCGGCAAAGCCACCCGCCACGAAGACGTAGTAGTACTTGCCGTTTTCCTTGTAATAGAGGTTGCCGATGCCCAAAGCCGAGAGGAAGGGCACGTGGTTGGCCATGATGCCGAACTCGCCTTCGATGCCCGGCGCACCCACGTAGTCCACGGGCTGCGAGAGCACCTTACGGTCCGGGGTGACGATTTCGAGATGGATCTGGGCCATGGCGCTACCTTATTCCTTGGCTTTCTCGATGGCTTCCTCGATGCCGCCGCACATGTAGAAGGCGCCTTCGGGCAGAGCGTCGTGCTTGCCATCCAGGATCTCCTTGAACGCGCGGATCGTGTCCTCGAGCTTGACGTACTTGCCGGGCTTGCCGGTGAAGGCCTCGGCCACGTGGAAGGGCTGGGACAGGAAGCGCTGGATCTTACGGGCGCGGGCGACCGTGATCTTGTCTTCGTCCGAGAGCTCGTCCATGCCGAGAATCGCGATGATGTCCTGCAGGTCCTTGTACTTCTGGAGCATCTGCTGCACGCCGCGGGCGACGGCATAGTGCTCCTGGCCGAGAACCAGCGGGTCCAGGATGCGCGACGTGGAGTCGAGCGGGTCCACCGCGGGGTAGATGCCGAGCTCCGCGATCTGACGGGAAAGCACGAGCGTTCCGTCAAGGTGCGCGAAGGTCGTGGCCGGCGCGGGGTCCGTGAGGTCGTCCGCGGGCACGTACACGGCCTGCACCGAGGTGATGGAGCCCTTGTGCGTGGAGGTGATGCGCTCCTGCAGAGAGCCCACGTCCGTGCCCAGGGTCGGCTGGTAGCCCACCGCGGAGGGCATGCGGCCGAGAAGCGCCGACACCTCGGAGTTCGCCTGCGTGAAGCGGAAGATGTTGTCGACGAACAGGAGCACGTCCTCGCCTTCCTCGTCGCGGAAGTACTCAGCGGCGGTGAGGGCGGTCTGGGCGACGCGGGCGCGGGCTCCCGGAGGCTCGTTCATCTGGCCGTAGACAAGGATGGCTTTGTCGATAACTCCGGCCGAGATCATTTCGTGGTAGAGGTCGTTGCCCTCACGGGTGCGCTCACCCACGCCCGCGAACACGGACTTGCCGCCGTGCTGCTTGGCGATGTTGTTGATGAGCTCCATGAGGATGACCGTCTTGCCCACGCCGGCGCCGCCGAACAGGCCCATCTTGCCGCCCTTGGGGAACGGGATGAGCAGGTCGATGACCTTGATGCCGGTTTCGAGCAGGTTGACCTCGGTGGACTGCTCCGTGAAGCTCGGCGCCGCACGGTGGATCGGCAGGCTCTTCTCGGCGTTGATCGGCCCCTTCTCGTCCACCGGGCGACCGACGACGTTCAGGATGCGGCCGAGGGCGGCCTTGCCCACCGGGCAGGAGATGGCTTCGCCGCGATCGGTGCCTTCCATGCCGCGGACCAGGCCGTCGGTGGAGTCCATGGCGATGCAGCGCACCACGTTGTCGCCCAGGTGCTGAGCAACCTCGACGACGAGGGCTTCAGCATAGGGGTTGTTGGTGTTCTTGATGTCAATGGCGTTCAGGATGTTGGGCAATTGCCCTTCCTGAAACGCCAGGTCCACGACGGGACCAATGACCTGAACGACTTTTCCGACGTTCGCACTCATTTGCAATAGCCCCCTTGATTATCCTTTCAGCGCCTCGGCGCCGCCGACGATGTCCATGAGTTCCTTGGTGATGGTCGCCTGGCGGGCCTTGTTGTAGGCCAGCGTGAGCGACCCGATCATGTCGTCGCAGTTTTTGGTGGCGTTATCCATAGCCGACATGCGTGCGGCGTGCTCGCTGCACGAGGTATCGAGCAGCCCGCGGTAGATCTGGACCTTGATGAAGCGGGGCAGGAGCTCCGCCAGCAGGCCTTCCACCGAAGGTTCATAGATGTACTCCACCGAGGATCCCTTGGACTCTCCTTCCGTGGCGCCCTGCATCGGCAGGATGGCCATGGCATGGGGAACCTGCCGGGCGATGGAGAAGAACTCTCCGAAGACCAGGTGGACTTCGTCGAGCTCGCCCCTCATGTACGCGCCGATGACCTCCAGGCCGAGCTGGTTGGCCAGGCTGAAGTCGAAGCTGTTCATCTTGTCGCCGAGGGCCATAGCGATGTCGTATCCGCGCCTGCGGAAGAAATCGCGCGCCTTCTTGCCGACGCAGTACAGCTTGACCGTCTTTCCTTCCGCCTTCTTCTCGTCAGCGAGCTTGCGGGCGGTCTGACTCAGGTTGGTATTGAAGCTGCCGCAAAGCCCGCGATCCGAGGAGACGACCAGGATGCCCACGGTCTTCACCTCTTCGCGACGCTCGAGCAGCGGATGCACGCTCGGGTCCGCTCCCGCGGCCAGGTCGCCCAGCATCTCGTAGAACTTCTCAGCGTAGGGCCGGAAGCGCTCGATGCGGCTCTGGGCGTTACGAAGCTTGGCCGAGGCCACCATGTTCATGGCCTTGGTGATCTGCTTCGTCTTCTTGACCGCGTTGATCTTGTTTTTGACGTCCTTAAGCGACGGCATGATGCATACCCCGCTTAGGCCTTGAAGCCTTTCTTGAATTCCTCGAGCGCGGCCTTGAGGGCCCCTTCGGTCTCATCCGTCAGCGCGGCCTTCTCGGCGATGCCCTTGAGCACCTCGGGCTTGGCGTTGCGCAGGAACTCGAGGAGGCCTTCCTCGAACTTGCGCACGGCCTCGACCGGGACCTCGTCCATGTGGCCGCGGCCGGCGGCGTAGATCACCGCGACCTGCTCCTCGACCGGCATCGGCTGGTACTGGGGCTGCTTGAGCAGCTCGACCATGCGCGCGCCGCGGGCCAGCTTCTGCTGCGTGGCCTTGTCCAGGTCGGAGCCGAACTGCGCGAAGGCGGCCAGTTCGCGGTACTGGGCGAGGTCGAGGCGCAGCGTGCCGGCGACCTGCTTCATGGCCTTGATCTGCGCGGCGCCACCCACGCGGGACACGGAGAGGCCCACGTTGATGGCCGGGCGGATGCCGGCGTAGAAGAGGTTCGGCTCGAGGTACACCTGGCCGTCCGTGATCGAGATCACGTTCGTCGGGATGTACGCGGACACGTCGCCGGCCTGCGTCTCGATGATCGGCAGGGCGGTCAGGGAACCGGCGCCCAGCGAGTCGTTCACCTTGCAGGAACGCTCCAGCAGACGGGAGTGGAGGTAGAAGACGTCGCCGGGGAAGGCCTCGCGTCCCGGGGGGCGGCGAAGCAGCAGCGACATCTGGCGGTAGGCGGTGGCCTGCTTGGAGAGGTCGTCGTAAATGATCAGCGCGTGGTTGCCCGAGTCACGGAAGTACTCGGCCATGGTGCAGCCGGAGTAGGCCGCGATGAACTGCAGGGAGGCCGGGTCGGACGCGGTGGCCGAGATGATCGTCGTGTACTCCATGGCGCCGTACTTGCGCAGGGTCTCGGCGACCAGGGCGACCGTGGCCTTCTTCTGGCCGATGGCCACGTAGAAGCATTTGATGCCCGAGTTCTTCTGGGCGATGATGGCGTCGATGCAGACCGCGGTCTTGCCGACCTGGCGGTCGCCGATGATCAGCTCGCGCTGGCCGCGGCCGATCGGGGTCATGGCGTCGACGGCCTTCAGGCCCGTGTACATGGGCTCGTGGACCGACTTACGGGCGATGATGCCCGGGGCCACGACTTCCACGACGCGGGTTTCGGCCGACTGGATCGGGCCCATGCCGTCGATGGGCTGGCCGAGGGGGTTCACCACGCGGCCGAGGACGGCGTCGCCGACGGGCACGGAGAAGATCTTGCCGGTGCGCTTGACCGGGTCGCCTTCCTTGATGCCGGTGTCCTCGCCGAGAAGCGCGACGCCCACGTTGTCCTCTTCCAGGTTGAGGACCATGCCCATGACGCCGCCGGGGAACTCCAGCAGCTCCATGGCCATCGCGTTCTGCACGCCGTAGACGCGGGCGATACCGTCACCGACCGAGAGGACGGTGCCAGTCTCGCTCATCTCGACCTGCGACTGGTAGTTCGCGATCTGAGACTCGATGATTTGGCTGATTTCTTCCGCTTTGATCTGCATGGCCCTACTCACCCCTTATGATTTGTTCCTTGAGCATGGAAAGTTGCGCGCGCAAGCTCGCGTCCAACACCTTGTCGCCAACCTTCAGAACCACTCCGCCAAGAATTCCCGGGTCGATTTCGTACCCGAGCACGAGCTTGGCCTTGGCCTGGCTTTCCAGCTGCTGCTTGATGGCCTCTTTCCGTGCGTCCGGGACTTCCACGGCGGTCACCAGGCTGCCGCGCAGGACGCCCTGGTGCGCATCGAGGAGTTCCGCGAACACGACCTGAATCTGCGGCAGGTAGCCCAGCCTGTCCTTGTCCGCCAGGAGCAGGCAGAAGTTGCGGACCATCTGCCCCACGGCCAGCTTGTCCATCATCTTGCCGATGACGACCTTCTTGTCCTGGGCGCCGAAGATGGGATTCCTGAAGACCTTCAGAGCCTCGGGGGAGCCCTTCAGGATCTCGGCCAACGCGGCCAGGTCCTTGCCGTAGGCGGCGAGCTCATCACCGCCCTTTTCAAGGCCCAGGGAGAACAACGCCTTGGCGTATCTCCGGGCAATGATGTTGTCGGTCAATTGAGCACCACCTTGGTTATGTATTTGTCCACGAGCTTCTGATGGTCCTCTGCCGTGAGCTTCTCCTTGATCATGGCCTCGGCGGCCTCGACCACCATATCCGCAACCTCGGAACGGATCTGGTCGACCATGGCCTTGCGCTCGGCGACCGCGGCGGTCTCGGCCGCGGTCTTGATCTGCTCGGCCTTCTTCTCGGCCTCGGCCACGATGCCGGCCTTCATGGCCTCGCCCTGGGCGCGGGCGTCGGCCAGGATCTTGGCCTTCTCCGTCTCCAGGTTGGCGATGCCCTTCTCCACGTCCTTGAGCTTGGCCTCGGCGTCGCGACGCCGGGTCTCAAGGTCGCTCAGATCCTGACGGATCTTGTCCTGGCGGCCCCTGAAGAAGTCGCCGATGGCCTTGCCCGCGAACTTCCAGATGATGCCCACCACGATGACGAAGTTCAGCACCCGAAGCCCGAAGTTCTTCCACGGCAGCCCCTCTGCACCGTGTTCCGCCGCATGGCCCGCAGCCTCGTTGGCGTAAGCCACCGCGCAGGCCAGGAGCACCATCGCTGCCGCGTAGGCGGCAATCTTGAGTGTCCGTTTCACGTTATCTCCCTCCCGCGTTCCTAGCCGAGGATCTTGGCCGTGACCTGGCCCGCCATGCGGCTCACGTCCTTGCCGAGCGTGTCCATGACGGTCTTGGCCTGCGCGGCGGTTTCGCTGCGCGCGGCACCGAGTGTGGCCGAAGCGTCCTTCTGCGCGGCCGCGATCAGTTCCTGCTCGCGGTCGTGCGCCTGGGTCTTCAGCTGCTCCCGCTCGGCCGCGCCCGCCGCGCGCGCCTGGGCAAGAGCGGACTCGTAATCCGCAAGCTTCTTGGTGGCGTTGTTGCCGAAGGTCGTGATGGCGTCGAGCTCACTGGACATGTGCTCGGCGCGCTTCTTGATGATGCCCCGGATGGGCTTCAAGAGGATCTGGTTCAGCAGGAACCACATGATCAGGAAGTTCGCAAGCTGAATGAAGATAGTATAGTCGATATCTATCATGCGCGCCCCCGGGAAAGGTTGTGAATTTTGGTTCAAGGACAGACGGCCTTTACGTGATTTGAAATGGCGTGTCAAAGGCTTTTTGCCCGGAAAGCTACTGTTCACGCCCACGGAACCGAGGTCCGGCGCCTTTTGTGCGGTTTTTCACGCATTGGGCAGAAACCCCTGTGCGAGATGCGCACGGGGGGGGCTTTCGGGGGGTGGCGGCGCGACGCCCGGACAGGAGGGGCGCCGCGGCGATGAAGATGGGGGATGCCGCCCACGGACGCGGGCGACGATTATTCGGCCGGGACGGGTTCGGGCTCGCCGTGCATGGTGATGGTGCCTTCGACCACCGCGCCCTCGTCGATGACCAGCACCGGGCTGTAGAGGCTGCCCTGCAGGTTGGCGGTCTTGTGCAGCACGACCTTCTCGCGCGCGTGCACCTCGCCGGTCATGCGGCCGGAGAGCACCAGCTGGCCCACGTGGATCTGCCCCTGCACGTCGGCCTCCTGGCCGACCACCAGCGTTCCGTCCGAGGTCACTTCGCCGTGGAACACGCCGTCGATGCGCACGGAACCCTGGAAATGGAGCTTGCCCTGGTACGCGGTGCCCGCGCCCAGAAAGGCGTTTATCTCGTCTTTGGACATTTCTTTCTTTCTCCCGAGCATGGGCCCCCGCCCCCTTAGGCCTGTTTGAAGACGAAGCGTCGCATGGACACGTTCATGACTATTCCGATCAGACAGTAGTTCACGAGCAGGGCGCTGCCGCCGTAACTGACGAAGGGCAGCGGGATTCCCACGACCGGCATGAGCCCCAGTACCATACCCATATTGATGAGGATTTGCCAGAAGAAATAGAAGAACACGCCCGCGCAGAGAAAGGCCCCGAAACGGTCCTTGGCCTCGCGCGCCACGATGTAGAACTGGTAGAGGAAGGCGCAGAAGAGCGCCACCAGGGTGATCATGCCGAGGAAGCCCCACTCCTCCCCGAACACGGCCACGGCGAAGTCCGTGTGCTTCTCGGGCAGGAAGCGCAGCTGGCTCTGCGTACCGGCCAGGAAGCCCTTGCCCGTGAGCCGCCCGGAGCCGATGGCGATCTGCGACTGGATGATGTGGTAGCCCGCGCCCAGCGGGTCGTTGGCCGGGTCGAGGAAGGTCAGGATGCGCTTCTTCTGGTAGTCCTTGAGCACGAACCAGCCGAGCGGCAGGGTGCACGGCGCGATGACCGCTGCGGCCTTCAGGATGCCGCCGCGCACGCCGCGAAACAGAATGATGCCGCCGAGCAGGAGCAGCACGGAGAGGCCCGAGCCGAGGTCCGGCTGCAGGATGATCAGCACCGCGGGCAGCATGCCCACGGCCAGGATGTAGACGAGCTGCTTCAGGCTCAGGACCCCTGACTCGCGCGACAGGATGCGCGCGCCTATGAGCAGGATGCTGATCTTGGCCAGCTCCGACGGCTGGAAGTTCATGAACCCGAGGTTGATCCAGCGCTGCGCGCCGCCGGCTATCTTGCCCATGAAGAGCACGAAGACCAGGAGGAGGACCGTGACCCAGTACAGCGGCCAGGCCACGACCTTGAGGTGGCGGTAGTCGAAGAGCATGAAGGCCAGCATGCAGCAAAGGCCCAGGGCGCCCCAGACGAGCTGCTTCTGGTAGAAGGTCGAGACCGTGATGCCGCCCTCGAGCCGGATGCCCGAGGCGGAATAGAGGTTCAGCACGCCGATGGCGTAGATCACGGCCGTGAGGGCCAGAAGGCCCCAGTTGATGTGCAGGAAGAGCCTGCGGTCTATAGGGGTCACGAGTGCCCTCCTCCGAGGTCGCCCTTGGCCACCACCCTGTTCACGGGCAGGTCGTCGGCAGGATTGACCACGTGGGGCCACTGCTCGGCGTCGATGTGGTTCTGGGCGAACAGGAAATCATAAATGGATCTGACGACGGGAACGGACGAGTCCGCGCCGTGGCCGCCGTGCTCGATCATGCAGACGATGACGACCGCGCGGCCGTCCTTGATGCCCCAGCTGGCCACCCAGGCGTGGTCGCGGAAGCGGTATTCGATCTCCGAGGTCTTGGCCCCGCGCTGCTCCTCCTTGAGGCGCACCACCTGGGCCGTGCCCGTCTTGCCGCCGACGACCGCGCCGTCCGTGCGCAGTTTGCGGCAGGTGCCGTGCGGGCTGTCCACGGTCTCGCGCATGGTCGAGAGCAGGAGCTCCTGCTGCGCGGAGGTCAAGGGCAGGTCGCCCGCATACTTGGGCGTCTCCTCGTCGAGCAGCGTGGGCTGCACGATCTTGCCGCCGTTGACCAGCGAGGCGTAGAAGCGGGCCAGCTGCAGGGGCGTGACCTGGGTGTAGCCCTGCCCGATGGCCATGTTCAGGGTCTCGCCGCCCTGCCAGCGCTCGTGGAAGCGCTTCCACTTCCACTCCCGGCCCGGGATGAGCCCGGCCTTCTCGTTGGGCAGGTCGATGCCCGTGGGCTTGCCGAAGCCCGCGGCCTTGGCGAAGCTCTCGATCCTGTCCACGCCGATGCGCTGGCCGAGCTCGTAAAAATAGACGTCGCAGGACTCGATCAGGCCGCGCCTGAGGTCCACCCAGCCGTGGCCCTCCTTCTTCCAGCAGCGGAAGACGTGACTGCCCAGCGCGATGGAGCCCGAGCAGAAGATGGCCTTCTTGGGATCGACCATGTTGTCGTGCAGGGCCGCGGCAGCGGTCACGGTCTTGAAGGTCGAGCCCGGCGGATAGACGCTCTGCGTGGCGCGGTTCTGCATGGGATGGCGGGGATCGTCGCGCAGCTTGGCCCACTCGTCCGGCGTGAGCCCCACGACGAAGGAGTTGGGATCGAAGGAGGGCCTGGAAACCAGGGCCAGGACCTGGCCGCTGAAGGGCTCCATGACCACCACCGCGCCCACGTGGCCGTCCTTGTCCATGGTCTCGCTGATGCGCTTCTGCAGCTCGAGGTCGATGGACAGCTTGAGATCGGCGCCGGCGCGCGGGTCGCGCAGCACCAGGGAGCTCAGCTGGCGGCCCGAGGCGTCGACCTCGATCTGCCGAAGCCCCTTCACGCCGCGCAGGCGCTGCTCGAGCGTCAGCTCGAGGCCGCGCTTGCCCACGGAGTCGCCGAGGGCGAGCCCCTTATCCTTCTCGAGCTCCTCTTCGTTGGCCTCGGCCACGTAGCCTAGCACGTGGGCCAGGATGTCGCCCTCGGGGTAGTAGCGCTTGGGCTTGACCACGATCTCGAGGCCGGGCCAGCGCAGGCTGTTGGCCTCGATGCGCGCGAGAAGCCCCGGGGAGAGGTCCGTGGCCAGGATGAGGGGCTCGAAGCTCTTGGTGCGCCGCTTGCCCTTGACGTAGACCCGCTGCAGCTCGGCGCGCGGGATGCCGGTCCACTCCGCGACCTGGTCCAGGGCCGCGTCCACGTCGTCCACGTCCTCGCGCACGATGGCCAGGGCGTAGGCGGGCTCGTTCATGGCCAGGAGCTTGCCGTCGCGGTCGCGGATCAGCCCGCGCGGGGCGTACATGGCCTCCTGGCGCAGGCGGTTGTCCCGCGCCTTCTCGGCATAGTACTCGCCCTTGTGGATCTGCAGATACCACAGGCGGATGGCGAAGGCGCAGAACAGGCCCACGATGAGGACCTGCAGCAGCGTCAGGCCGCTGCGCGGAGCGCTCTGACCCTCAGGCTGCAGCTCGATATGCATGGCGCACGGCGTACTTCGCGTAGAGCTTGGTCAAAAGGGCCCACTCCAGAGGGAGCAGGGAAATCTGAATGGCCGCGGCGGTGAGCACGGCCTGGCGGTCCGGCACCGCGTCCTGCAGGGCGGCCATGGTCAATCCGAGCCAGGCCTGCATGACGCCGGAAAAGATGCCGAGCAGGCAGATGAACAGGAAGTTCTTGGGCTCGAAGAGCCAGCGGCCGCAGTGGTAGCCCAGGTACAGGGTGCCGTAGAGCAGCGGCACGGTGCCGAAGGCCAGGCTGCCCATGCCCTCCTGCAGCAGGATCCAGACGAGCACGAGCCAGATGGTGCGCGAGCGCTTCTGCTCCTGCAGGCTGACGACGAACCCCGCGGCCAGGAAGTCCGCGCCCGGCACCAGGAACTGCCCCCAGATGGCGGCCACGGTGAAGATCGTCCAGAAGAGCAGCCTGCGCACGCCTAGTTCCCCGTGCCCCGGGCGTGCTTGGGCGGCCGGGTGGTGATGTCGCTCGGTCCCGTCTTCACCTGGGTGGCGGGCTTGGCCTGGGGTTTCTGCTCGGTCGTGGGCCGGGGCCTGGGCTTGGCCTGCCCGGCCTTCTCGGCCTTGTCCTTCTGGGCCTTTCCGGCCTTGTCCTTCTCCGTCTTGGCCTTGGCGCCGGGCTTGGCCTGCGCGCCCGCCTTCTGCGGCGCGGCCGCGGCCGGAGCGTCGGGCTCGGCCTCCTCGACCCCGTCCACGTACTGGTCAGGGCCCACGGCCTGGTCGGAGGTCTGGGCGTCGGAATCGTCCACGGACTCGTCGGCTCCGGAGCCCGGGGCGCGCGGCGCGGGCTCGCTCGCGTTCTGCTGGTCGTCCGCGTCCACCCTGGAGAGCAGCAGCACGTTCTCCACGTGCCGCGCGTCCGTCAGGGGCTCGGCCTCGGCCCGCTGGAAGAGGGAGACCTCGGGCTTCTCGACCTTGGTCACCCGGGCCACGGGCAGCCCCTTGGGGAAGATGCCGTCCAGCCCCGAGGTCACCAGGATCTCGCCCACGGACAGGGTGGAGCTGACCGGCACGTAGAGCAGCGCCAATGGCTCGCCCGGTCCCTGGCCTGCCAGGATGGCGATGGCCCGGTGCTCGCGGCCGATGACCGCGACCCGGCTGTTGGGGTCGTCGAGCAGGAGGACGGTGGAAAAATGCGGGGAAAGACGCAGGATGCGGCCGAGCACGCCCGAAGGCGTGACCGCCGGGGCGTCCAGCGAAAGCCCCTCCTCCTCGCCGCGATCCACGAGCACGGTCTCCAGCGCTCCGGCCGGGCCGAGGCGCTGCCCGATGATCCGCGCGCCCTCGGAGCGCCAGTGGCGAAGCGGGGGGAAGCTCAGCAGGGCCTCGAGCTGGGGCACGCGCGCGGCCTGCTCGCGCAGGTGCACGTTCTCCATGATCTGGGTCTGCAGCTCGTCGCGCAGGCGCACGTTCTCCTCGCGCACCCCCACGAGGTCCACGTAGCCGCTCCACAGGTCGATGGCGTGCTGCCTGACCCAGTCGCCCGGCTTCAGGACGTAGCCCGTGAACTCGAGGCCGGTGTTGGCCGCGAGCCGGTCCAGCACGCCCTTCTTCAGGTTCCAGGTGTACAGGCTGAGGTAGAGGATGAGCACCACCACGAGGAGCAGGACGAACCGCTTGGCTCCCAATCGTCCTTTCATCGGCCTACGTCCGCCCCCGTGCAGTGGTTGAAGTCAACGGGCTTCGCCGCCTCGGCCGCGCGCGTGGCGCGCGGCCCGGTATCGCGCGTGCCGCCCCTCAATCGATGGTCACTTCCTTGTACAGATCGATGTGCTCGAGCGCCTTGCCCGAGCCGAGCACCACGGCCGAGAGCGGGTCGTCCACGACCACGATGGGCAGGTGGGTCTCCTCGCGCAGGAGCTGGTCCAGCCCCTTGAGCAGCGCGCCGCCGCCCGTGAGCACGATGCCGCGGTCCACGATGTCCGCGGCCAGCTCGGGCGGGGTCTGCTCGAGGGCGATGCGCACGCCCTGGACGATGGCCTCCACCTGCTCGGCGATGGCTTTACGCACCTCTTCGGAAGTGATCATGATGTTCTGCGGAATGCCCGAGACGAGATCGCGGCCCTTGACCTCCAGCTCCTCGCTGTCGCCCGTGGGGTAGGCCGAGCCGATCTGGATCTTGATCTGCTCCGCCGTGCTCTCGCCGATGAGCATGTTGTACTTGCGCTTCACGTACTGCATGATGGCCTCGTCCATCTTGTCGCCGCCCACGCGGACCGACTTGGAATAGACGATGCCCGAAAGGGAGATGACCGCCACCTCGGTGGTGCCGCCGCCGATGTCCACGACCATGTTCGAGGTCGGCTCGGTGATGGGCAGGTTGGCGCCGATGGCCGCGGCCATGGGCTCCTCGATCAGGTAGACCTCGCGCGCTCCGGCCGACTGCGCCGACTCCTTGACCGCGCGCTTCTCCACCTGGGTGATGCCCGTGGGCACGCAGATGATGATGCGCGGACGCACCAGGCGCCTGGAGTTGTGCACCTTGGCGATGAAGTGGCGCAGCATGGCCTCCGTGACCTCGAAGTCGGCGATGACGCCGTCCTTCATGGGACGGATGGCCACGATGTTGCCCGGCGTGCGGCCGAGCATGCGCTTGGCCTCCGCGCCGACCGCCAGGACCTTGTTGCCGCCCCGGGCGTCCTTCTTCACCGCCACCACGGAGGGCTCGCGCAGCATGATGCCCTTGCCCTTGACGTAGACCAGGGTGTTGGCGGTTCCGAGGTCGATGGCCAAATCATTGGAAAAATAGCCGAGGACGGTGTCGAGAATCTTTGCCATATATACGAAAACTCCTTGGGAATGGCGCAAGTTGGGGCCCGGAGGGCTCATGGACGCAGTTCCGTGCCCGTGGTAACAGAAGACCCCCCCGCCCGCAACAGGGAAGGGGCTTTGACCCCAGGCCTCGGGCTCCCAGGCATCCTGCCCGAAAGCCGCCCGGCGAGCCGCTGCCGCCCGAACGGCCCGGGCCTCGAGCCCCGGTCAGGAGAGGCGGACGACGGCCCGAGGACATCCCCGAGGACATCCCCGATGACGAACCCGGTGACGACCCGATGACGACAGCACGCCACCGCGCCCTCTCCGCCCACCTGCGCGCCGGCCACGGCCGACGCGTCCAGAAGATCCCCCTGGACGTCGCGGCCGCCTGCCCCAACCGGGACGGCACCCTGAGCACGGGCGGCTGCACCTTCTGCTCGCCGCGCGCGGCAGGCTCGGGCCTCGGGCACCTCTCCGTGGCGGAACAGTGGGAAATCTGGCGTGCCCGTTTCCATGCAAAATACGGTCCCTCCACCGCCTTCCTGGCCTATCTCCAGGACCACACCGCCACCCACCTGCCCTTCCCGCGTCTCGAACACCTTCTGCGCCAGGCGGCCGCCCTTCCCGACTGCATCGGGATCTGCCTCTCCACCAGGCCCGACACCCTGCGCCCGGAGCACCTCGCCCTGCTCCGCTCCCTCGGCCTGCCCGAAACCTGGCTCGACATGGGCCTGCAGTCCGCGCACGACGCCACCCTGGCGCGCATCAACCGCGGCCACGACGCCGCCTGCTTCGCCCGCGCGACGACAGCCGCAGCCGGAGTGGGCCTTCAGGTCTGCGCCCATCTCATCCTCGGCCTGCCCGGAGAAACCGAAGCCCACTGGCTCTCGAGCGTCGATTTTTTGAACGCCCTGCCCGTGGCCGGAATAAAATTCCACAACCTCTTCGTCAGCCGGGGCAGCCTGCTCTTCGCCGCATGGGAGCAGGGCTCCTTCGTCCCGCCCTCGCGCGAGGCCTACGCCCAGGGCCTGGCCCGCTGCCTCGCCCGGCTCCGGCCGGACGTCGTGGTCCACCGCCTGCACGCCGACCCGGCGCCCGGCGAACTGGCCGCGCCCGACTGGGCCTCCGACCGCCCCGCCCTGCGCCGGGCCATCGACTCGGCCCTCGCCGACCTGGACGTCACCCAGGGCCGCGACTACACTATCCCGCCATCTCCCATCCCCCACAGGAGGACGCCATGAACCCGACCGCCTCCACCCGCTACGAGTACATCTGCGCCGAGCCCCTGGCCCTGACCCTGCGCTGGGACGGCAACGAGCTCGCCGCCATCGCCCTGACCTGGGCGCGCAAGGACTTCGCGGCCAACCCCACGAGCCCGGACGGCCGCGCCCTGCAGCAGGCCCTGGAGACATACGTGCAGGGCAAGCTCGACACCTGGCCGAACCTCGCCCTGCCCATGCACCGCCTCACCCCCTTCCGCCGCACCGTGCTCACCGAACTCGCCCGCGTGCCCAAGGGCAAGACCCTCACCTACGGCGAGCTCGCCGCCAAGGCAGGCAGCCCCAAGGCCTCGCGCGCCGTGGGCCAGTGCATGGCCCAGAACCCCTGGCCCCTGGTCATCCCCTGCCACCGCGTCCTCGGCTCCGACGGACTGCACGGCTTCGGACCCGGCCTGGAAATGAAGGAATACCTGCTGAAGCTCGAAGGCGCCTTGTAGAGCGAAGGGAGACGGATACCTCCGGCGGCCAGAGAGGGGCTGCGCGCCCCTCTCTGGACTCTCCCGCGCCAGGCTGAGCCTGGACCCGCTTCGCTCTTGGCACTTGGCCAGGTCCGGCAGACGAAGCCCGGGCGTGAGGGGCAGCAGCACGGAAGTGCCCGAGCTTTTTTCCGCGCACCTCGCCTGCGGCAGGGCGCACGGAAAAAATCTCGGGCACGATCGCTGTCGGGGCGTGACCTCTCCATGCCCCTCCGCCTTAGAACCCAAACTCACCTGAAAAATCTCTCCCCCCTCTCCTTTGCCCTGGGTCTGCAAAGGCGCTCGCTCGATTTTCCGTGGGCAAAGGAGATGGCGCGGGCCGGATTTTTCTTCTCCCGCCGAGGACGGCGGGAGAAGAAAAATCCGGCCCGATCTTCCCTCACATCCAGCGGCGCACAACCACCGCCAGACGACAGTTTCCCACGCCCGGACGACCCGGGGTTCATCAACCGAGGTATGGCGTGCGAAGGCGGGTCGAGGGGGTGACCCCCTCGCGGGGAGGGCGAGGAGCCCTCCCTGGCCGCCGGAGGCATCTGCCTCCCTCCTCTCCCTTTCCCCCTCTCTATCTACAAAGAGAAGCTCAGCAGCAGGTCCCGAACACGATCTTCCCTCCGGCCATGGCGAGGCGCACGCGGGGCAGATCGGGGCGGGAGGTGTCGACGAGCACGAGGTCGGCGCGCAGCCCTTCGGCGATGCGGCCTCGGTCGTCGAGGCCCGCGGCTAGGGCGGGGTTGGCGGAGACGAGATCCCAGGCCTTCCCCAGGGGCAGGAGGCCTCGGCGGTCGAGGATGAAGGGAGCCTGGGGCAAGGCGGGATAAAAGTAGTCCGAGGCCAGGACGTCGCAGAGTCCGTTGGCGATGGCGTCCATGGCGGTGAGGCGCTTGTCGTGGCTTGCGCCGCGCACCACGTTGGGAGCGCCGAGGATGACGGCGTCGTGGTGGTCTCGGGCAGCGCGGGCGGTATCCATGGTCTCTGGGAAATCGGAGACGCGGCTGCCCAGGGCGCGGTAGCGGCCGCGGACCTCGGGTGAGGGGTCGTCGTGCGAGGCGATGGGCAGGTTCCGTGCGCGGGCCGCGGCGGCCAGGCGGCCGAGGGCGGCGGGCACGTCGGCGCCGTGCGCCTCGGCGCGGCGCAGGAGCGCGGCGAAGTCGTCGCGCGAAAGGCCGGTGCGGGCGAGGTAGGTGGTCATCTTGTTCCGGTCGTCGAGCCTGGCGAGCATGAAGGCGAGGTGGTCGTTGAAGGAGAGGAGGTCGACGCGGCCGGAGTCGATCCAGGCCTCGGCCTTGGGCGCGGCATCGAGGTTGTGGTTCTCGAAGCGCAGGTGGACGCGGGTGTCGCAGCCGAGGAGCGGGCGCGCGGCGTCGAGTTCGTCGAGGAAGCGGATTGCTGCGTCGAGGCTGCGCAGCCCGGGCTCGAAGGAGCAGGTCAGGCCGTGGAAAGCCGTGGTGATGCCGCTTGCGGCCATCTGGCGATCCGTCTCCACGAGGGCCAGGACATGGGGGAAGGAGACGCCGGGCCGGGGCATAAGCTGTCGTTCAAAGGCATCGCCGTGCAGATCCACGAGGCCGGGCAGCACGAGCAGCCCGGCGGCGTCGACGACCAGGCCCGTCGTGCCCGTCCGGCCGTTTCGGGGGCCGTCCAGGGAGACGATTATGCCGTCCGCGACGTGGACGTCGCGATCCTCGAAGGTTCCGTCCGGCAGGAGGACGCTGCCGTTTCTGATGATCGTCATGTGCTTCGTGGCCTCGTTTTCGTCGCTGCCGTCTCGGTTACAGGGCGCGGAGGGTGGCCCGCGGGCCGTTCCAGAGCCACGGATATGGCACGGCGGAGCGGCCGGGGCCAAAGCTTAGACCAAAGCGCGAATGGTCTAGGAAACGGTCACCGTGCGTGCGGCCTGCCGACAACCGCCCGTAACACCGTCCGGCTAGGCATACCCTGCGCGCACGATACCTATGAACGATGCCGCCCGTGTGGCGGATGCAAAGGAGAGGAGAGCAAGCCAATGCGCCTGCATCACATCGTCGTCTTTTTCCTGCTGTCGCTTTTCGTGGCCGCGCCCGCGGCGCAGGCGGCGCAGACCTACAAGCTGGCCGTGACCGACCTCGAGGGCATGGAGGAGCTGCAGCGCGAGTTCGGCGCCTTCGGCAAGGTCCTGGGCGAGAAAAGCGGCTACACCTTCGAATTGTTTCCGGTGAACAACCGCACGGCCGCAGTGGAGGCCCTGCGGGCCAGGAAGGTGGATTTCGTGATCACCGGCCCGGCCGAGTACGTGGTCTTCCGCAAGCGCACCAAGGCCGTGCCGGTGGTGGGCTTCTCGCGTCCGGACTACTTCGCCTCCGTGGTGGTCATGGCGGATTCGGGCATCAGCTCGCTTTCTGACCTGAAGGGCAAGAAGGTGGCCTTCGGCGACGTGGGCTCGACCTCCAAGCACCTGACCCCCATGCAGATCTTCGCGGACAACGGCATCGATCCCCTGAAGGACATCTCGCCCGTGTACGTGGACCCCAAGGTGGGCTTCGCGGCGCTCAAACGCGGCGACGTGGCCGCCTTCTGCACCACGAACGGCAAGTTCGTCTCCCTGCGCGACAAGGACAGCCTTCCGGCCGGCTCCTTCATGGTCCTGGCCCGCAGCCGCGACCTGCCCAACGACATCCTGATCGCGGGCTCGCACGTGGACGCGGCGGTGGTGAAGAAGCTGCAGAAGGTCTTTGCCGAGGATTCGGACGCGCTGATCAAGGCCATCCTGACCGGCGAGGACAACCAGAAGTACAAGGGCATGAAGTTCCTGACCGCGGTCAACGACCGGGACTACGACTACGTGCGTGCCATGTACGCGACCATCGGCTACCCCCAGTATTCCGAATTCGTGGGCAACTAGGGATGACGGCATGCCGCACCTCCGCAGGGCCTTTGGGCCCTGCGGAGACTCTTTCGGACCATCGGCGGGGCGCGATTTCGCAGGTCCCGGACGAAGCGGGGTGCGACGTCTCGGTGCGGGGGCTGCGCAAGAGCTTCGGCGCGGCCCGGATCCTTTCCGGGATCGAACTCGAGGTGCCGCGCGGCCAGGCCGTGGCGCTCATCGGCTCCAACGGCGCGGGCAAGTCCACGCTGCTGCGCTGCCTGCTCAGGCTGATCGAGCCGAGCGCGGGCCGGGTGCGCATCCTCGGCCGGGAGGTGGGCGCGCTTTCGCCGCGCGAGCTGCGCGCCCTGCGGGCCCGGGTGGGCTTCGTCTTCCAGAAGCACAACCTCGTCTCCAGGCTCTCGGCTTTGAGCAACGTGCTGCACGGCGCGCAGGCGAGGAGCGCGAGCCCGCGCCTGTGGCTGCAGGCCCTGGCACGGGACGGCGACCGGCTGGAGGCCCTGCGCTGCCTGGAAAAGGTGGGGCTGGCGCACCTGGCCGAGCGCCGGGCGGACAGGCTCTCCGGCGGCCAGTCGCAGCGGGTGGCCATCGCCCGGGCGCTGATGCAGCGGCCGCAGATCATCTTCGCGGACGAGCCGGTGGCCAGCCTGGATCCGCAGGCGGGCACGGAGGTCATGGAAATCTTTCTCGAACTCATCCGGCGCGAGGGCATCACCCTGCTCTTCACGTCGCACAGCCTGGCCCAGGCGTTGCACTATTCGGACCGGGTCGTGGGGCTGCGCGGCGGTCGCATCGAGCTCGACGCCCCCTCGGCGTCGTTGAACCAGGAACACCTGCGGGGCATCTATGAATCTGTCGCAGCCACGGCCTGAGCCACGGCCCGGGAAGGAACGGTTCCGGCAGGGCGGGGAGGCAGCGGTACGCGATCCGTCGCTTGTGGACCACAGGCTCCTGCCGCTTCGTTTCACGCGGATGAGCCCCCTCGGCTTCGCGGGGTCGGTCCTCTTCCTGGCCTTCTTCATCGCCGCTCTGCGGGGCACGCACTTCTCCCTGGGCGAGATCGTGCGCGGCGCGCCGTACATGGGCGAGCTGGTGGCCGAGATGTTTCCGCCGAGCCTCGCGCGCCTCGGCCCGGTCCTCTGGTCGCTCCTGGAGACCTTCCAGATGGCGCTCGTGGGCACGGTCTTCGGCGTGGTCCTGAGCCTTTTCCTGGGCGTTCTGGCCACGCGCAGCCTGACGCCGAACGTGGCCATCTACCAGGCGGCACGCACGCTGATCGCCCTGTTCCGGACGGTGCCGGACCTCATCTGGGCGCTCATCTTCGTGGTCTTGGTGGGGCTCGGCCCCTTCGCGGGCACGCTGGCGATCATGGTGGACACGGTGGGGTTCTGCGGCCGCTTCTTCGCCGAGGCCATGGAGGAGGTGGACAAGGGGCCGCAGGAGGCACTTTCCGCCATCGGCGCGTCGCGGCTCGGGACAATCTGCTGCTCGGTCTTCCCGGCCGCCCTGCCCTCGTTCATCGGCACCGCCCTCTTCTCGCTCGAGAAGGCCACGCGCTCCTCGGTGGTGCTCGGCCTCGTGGGCGCGGGCGGCATCGGCATCGAGCTCAAGGTCTCCATGGACATGTTCATGTACTCCCAGGCCTCGACCATCATCATCCTGGTCTTCGCCCTGGTCCTGCTCGTGGAGCGCTTCTCCTCGCACCTGCGGCAGCGGGTCATCTGAGGCGGGAACCGGGGACGGGCGGAGGGGACGGGCGCCTAGCCCGTATGGAAGACGAACTCCACGCGCGGCCCCGAGTAGCGGGTCACGCCGTAGTCCACGGGCACGCCCCTGGAATCCACGTTCACGCTCCTGGCGACCATGAGCGGCGTGCTTTTGGGCTGCTGCAGGAGGCGCGCCTCCTCGCAGGTGGGCAGGCGGGCGGAGAGGCGGGTGCTGACGCGCCTGAAGTCACCGGCGCCGAAGGCGCGCAGGCAGGCCGTGACCGAGCCGACCTCCCGGAAAACGTCCGCGAGCCCCGCGAAGCGCGGCAGGGGAAAGTAGTGCGAGGCCAGGCCGAGCGGCCTGCAGTCCGCCTCGCGCAGGATGTCCAGGCGCAGCACCGCGCGGCCCAGGGCGACGTGCAGCCCTTGGGAGACCTCGTCGTCCGCCGCTTCCTCCCCGGCATTAAGCAGCACCCCGCCCGGGGCGCGCTTCTGCAGGGTCATGTTCTCGCTGAATCTGGTGCAGCGCGTCACGGTGTAGGGGATGACGCGATCGTGCACGAAGGTGCCCCTGCCCTGCTCCACGCGCAGCAGCCCCTTCTCGCGCAGGGCGGCCACGGCGCGGCGCACGGTGTGCCGGTTGACGCGGAAGCGGCCGGCGAGCTCTTGCTCCGTGGGCAGGCGCTCGCCCGGCAGGCAGGCGCCGGAGAGGATGTCGTGCTCCAGGGCCCGTGCGATGCCGGTCCACACCGCGTTGCTGCGCATCGTCCGCCGCATGGCCGCCTCAGCCTCCCTGCGCACGCGCGGCCAGGCGCGGCAGGGGCAGGTCCAGGGCGAGCCGGTCGCGGCCGTGCACGGTCCAGGAGAGGCGGGCGTCCGGTCCGGGCGTGATCTCGAGGAGCCCGAAGGCCCCGGCCGGTTCGGGCGCGGTGGCGAAGCTCTCGGTCAGGGACTGCTGGGCCAGGTGCACGATGGAGTCCGCCACGCCCCAGCAGTTGGCGTGCAGATGCCCGGCCAGGCAGAGGACCACGCGGCCTCTCGCGGCCAGGATGGAGCGGATGCGCTCCTGCTGCAGGTAGCGGTCGTGGCCGGGCCGGGCGTCGAAATAGGGGTTGCCCGCCAGCACGTGCGGGGTCAGGGCGAAATGGGAGAGGACCACGGCCGGGCGGGAGCCGTTCGCCAATGTGTCCTCCAGCCAGCAGAGGTCCTCCTCCTCGGCCTCGGTGCGCTCGCGCCAGTAGCAGCGCGTGTCCGCCTGCCAGACCACGAGGTCGAAGCCGCGCATGGGCAGGACATGGGAGCTGGCCGGGGCGTCCAGGATGCGGGCGTTGTCCTCGCGCGAGAGGTGCACGAGGTCGTGGTTGCCCAGGAGGTGGACGCGCGGCCCGGGCAGGGGGCGCAGGATGTCCGCTACCTCGGCCAGGCGCGCCTCGTCCGCGGCCGGATCCTGGTTGTTGATGCGGTCGCCGAGGTCGACCAGCGCGTCCGCCTCCAAGGCCCAGGGCGAGTCGAGGAAGCCCCGGAGCAGGTCGAGGGCGCGCGAGCCCTTCTTGCCGCCGCTGTCCGGGCCGTGGTGGATGTCCGCGACCACGGCCAGGCGCAGGGGCTTTTCGGGAGCGCTAGCCATGGCGGCGCACGAAGTCCTCGGCCGTGCCCCGGAAATCGGCGAAGGCGGCCGTGATGCGCTCGTGCTCCCAGTCCCACCAGGCGATGCGCAACAGCGCCTCGGCGACCTCGGGGGCGAAGCGCTGCCGCACCACCCGGGCGGGCGAGCCCACGACGACGGCATAGTCCGGCACGTCGCGCGTGACCACGGAGCCCGCGCCCACCACCGCGCCGATGCCCACGCTGCGGCCGGGCAGGACGATGACGCCGTGGCCGAGCCAGGCGTCGTGGCCGATGGTCACGGCGTCGGAGCGACGCCAGGAGAAGAGCTCGTCGTCCTCGGGGGCCGTGATGCCGTAGCCCCCGGGCCGGTAGGTGAAGTGGTGCTGGCTCGGCCGCCACATGGGATGGTTGCTCGGGTTGACGCGCACGTGCGAGGCGATGGAGCAGAACCTGCCGACCTGCGCGTACATGAGGTCCGAGTCGTTCATCACGTAGCTGTAGTCGCCGAGCTCCACCTCGTGCAGCAGGGCGCGCGCCGCCACCTCGCAGTAGCGGCCGAGCCGCGAGTCCGTGACCCGGGCCGTGGGATCGACGCGGCAGCCCGCGGCGTCTTCCGAAGGCACAGGGGACGACGGTGTGTGTTGTACGTTGTGCATCTGCGTCACGACAGCCTCGCGCTTGTTGCGGATGATGCAGTTCATGGCCTCGCATGGTCGTTGCCATAGATGACGAACCGTTGTCGCGCGTCCCACCATCGTGCGTCATGCGACGCTACAACATCCACCCTTGTCAGCCGCAGCGCACAAGTGACCCCCTTGTCTATTCCCGGTTCAAGAAGCGTTCACCGCCTTGTCGCATGTTCGCCACACGAGCCCACTACCCCCTAGCATGTCGCAGACGGGATTCCACCGTAGGGATTCCGCGAACGGAATTCCGCAACGAGCACGACGCGCCGCGCGGCGCGAGGGAGCAGGGACCATGAGCGAGAAGCTGCACGCGGTCGGGAGCGCCCCGGCCATCAAGGCCGAGAAGCTGAACAAGGTCTACCCCAACGGCACGGCCGCCCTCACGGACGTGAACCTGTCCATAGGACGGGACGAGTTCGTGGTGGTCATCGGCTCTTCCGGGGCGGGCAAGTCCACCTTCCTGCGCTGCCTGAACAGGCTCGTGCGGCCCACCTCGGGCAGCCTCGAGCTCTTCGGCGAGGACATCTCCTGCGTCTGCGGGGGGAGGCTGCGCCGCGTGCGGCGCAAGGTGGGCATGATCTTCCAGCAGTTCCACCTGGTGCGGCGGCTGACCGTGATCGAGAACGTGCTCGTGGGCAGGCTCCGCTTCAACGCCTCGCCCGCGCGCCACGTGCCCTCGCTCTTCGGCGTCTTCCCGCGCCAGGAGCGCGAGTTCGCCTTCGAGTGCCTGCGCCAGGTGGGCATCGCGGACCTCGCCTTCCACCGCGCGGACCAGCTCTCGGGCGGGCAGCAGCAGCGCGTGGCCATCGCCCGGGCCCTGGCCCAGGAGCCCGAGGTCTTTCTGGCCGACGAGCCCATCGCGAGCCTGGACCCGCACAGCGCCGAGATGGTCATGCAGAACCTCATGCGCATCCACGAGGAGCGGCGCATACCGGTGCTCGTCAACCTGCACCACATCGACTTCGCGCAGCGCTTCGGCAAGCGCGCCATAGGCATCTCCAAGGGCCGGGTGGTCTTCGACGACCGCATCGAGGCCCTTTCCGACGAGGCCATCAGCCACGTCTACGGAGACAGGATCAGGGAAGCATACGGCGAGACGGCGGATTCGGAGCTTTCCGCCTGCGCCTGAGCGGCGATCCGGCCGGAAGACCGGCCGGTCGAGAACAACCGGACCATCCACCAGAGACCTTTCAAGGAGACCAGCCGATGATCAAGCGTATCATGTTCCTCCTGACCCTCGTCAGCGTCCTCGCGGCGGCCGCCCTGCCCGCCCTGGCCGCCTCCCCGTGCAAGGACTGGCCGACCACCGTGCGCATGGGCGTCATCCCCACCGAGGGCGCCGCGGACACCGCCAAGCGCTTCAAGCCGCTGACCGACCACCTGCAGAAGGTCCTCGGCGTGCCGGTCGAGGTCTACACGGCCAGCGACTACGCGGGCATCATCACGGCCATGGCCAACAAGCACATCGAGCTGGCCTACTTCGGACCCAAGAGCTACGTCGAGGCCTCCGAGAAGGCGGGCGCCCAGGCCGTGGCCATGGAGGTCAGCACGGACGGCACGCCCGGCTACTACGGGATCATCATTTCCAAGAAGGGCTCGGGCATCAAGACCATGGCCGACGCCAAGGGCAAGACCTTCGCCTTCACCGATCCCAACTCCACCTCCGGCTTCCTCGTGCCCAACGTGCTCTTCGCCCGCGACATGAAGGTCAAGCCCCAGGACTACTTCTCCGAGGTCCGCTTCTCCGGCTCCCACGGCGCCTCCATGCTGGCCGTGAAGAACGGCGGCATCCAGGTGGCCGCGACCAACACCGAGGACCTTGCGCGCATGGAGGAGAAGGGCGCCCTCTCCCCGGACGACTTCAACATCATCTGGAAGTCCGACCTCATCCCGGGTTCGCCCTACGCCGTGCGCCGCGACCTGCCCGAGAGCTTCAAGGCCGCCTTCTGCGGCGCCCTGATGTTCTACAACAGCGACAAGGCCGGGCTCGAGAAGCTGCAGATCGGCGGCTTCGTGCCCGCGGACGACACCAGCTACGACATCGTCCGCTACCTGAACAAGCTGAAGAAAGAGCTTCAGAAGAACAACTAACCTGAAGCCTCACGGGACGTCATGCACGCTGAACTGACACTCCAGTCCGTGACCCCCAGGACGCCCCTCCGCCGGAGGGTCGTCCTGGGGCTGCTCGCGGCCATCGCGGCGGCCATCCTGGTCACCTCCTACGTCTCGACCGGGATCAACCCCTTCCAGCTCTACAACAAGCGCGAAAACGCCTTCCACTACCTCTTCGGCCGCCAGCTCTCCGAGATGGACATGGCCGAGGCCAGGCGGCAGGCCGAGCGCATGCCCGAGATCATGCTCCAGTCGCAGGCCATGCAGGAGCTGCGCAAGGAGAACGCGGCGAGCACGCAGAAGATGGGCGGCTACGAGCTGCAGAAGAAGGCGGAGGCCCTGGCCGAGAAACGGCTGAAGCAGATGCCCGCGGCCGAGCGCCAGCAGCTGGTGGACAGCGAGTACGAGCGCCAGGTGGACGAGCGTCGGGGCGGCTACTTCCCGCCGGACATGCACAAGGAGAACCTCGTCATGTACGGCGAGGCGCTGCTCGAGACCGTGGCCATCGCCATCTGGGGCACCCTCTTCGCCTTCATCGCGGCCGTGCCGGTCTCGGTCTTCGCGGCCAGGAATACGCTCGGCCTGCTCGTCTCGGGCGAGGACCGCGTCTCGGCGGCCATCCGCTGGTTCTGCCAGTTCGGCGTGCGCCGCTTCCTGGACTTCTGCCGCGGCTTCAACGAGTTCGTCATGGCCCTCATCTTCGTGGCCGTGATCGGGCTCGGGCCCTTCGCGGGCGTCATGTCGCTCGCCATCCACACCTTCGGCATCCTGGGCAAGGTCTTCAGCGAGGGCATCGAGGCCATCGAGCCCGGCCAGGTGGAGGCGGTGGAGGCCAGCGGCGCCGGACCGGCGCAGATCATCTCCTTCTCGGTCCTGCCGCAGATCATGCCGCTCATCGTCAGCTACACGCTGCTGCGCTTCGAATCCAACGTGCGCAGCGCGACCATCCTCGGCTTCGTGGGCGCGGGCGGCATCGGCTTCCTGATCTTCGACAAGATCAACGGCTACCTCTACCGCGAGGTCTCGACCATGATGATCATGGTCATCCTCTGCGTGACCCTGATCGACTACGGCTGCGGCATCCTGCGCAAGCGGTTCACCTAGGGAACGGGCTCAGGGGACGGAAGAGACATCATGCGGCGGTCAGCACAGATCACGCTCGGGCTCCACGGCGAGCTGCACGCGCTCGGAGGCCCAGCGGCAGATGCCCCATTCCACGGGCCTGCCCTGCGCGTCCACGTTCACGGACTCGGCCACGAGCACGGGACGGCTGCGCGGCTGGCCGAGGAGGCGGGCCTCGCGCGGGGTGGGCATGCGCGCCGTGACCAGGGTGCTCTTGCGCACGTAGTCCGGCAGGCCGCAGGCCCGAAGCGCCTCGGTGATGGAGCCGCTCTCCCGGTAGGCCTCGACGAGGCCGGGAAAGCGGGCGCCGGAGAAGTGGGAGGTGCCGATGCTGAGCGGCACGCCGTCGGCCTGGCCCAGTATCTCCAGGCGGCAGACCGGGTCGTTCTGCGCGACGTGCAGCGCCTTGGCCGCCTCGGCCGAGGCGCGCACGACCGAGGCCTCGAGCAGCCTGCCCCTGGGCGCGCGGCTCTGGCGCAGGAGGTTCTGGCTGAAGCGCACCCGCCGCGCGAGCTGGTAGCTGACCATCTGCGGCCTGACGAAGGCACCGCGGCCCTGCTCGACCACGATCAGCCCCTCGGCCTCGAGCACGGCCAGGGCCCGGCGCACGGTGTGCCGGTTGACCCCGAAGCGCTCGGAGAGCTCCTTTTCCGTGGGCAGCCTGCCGTCCTCGGCCTGTCCTGCATCCGCGATCTCGTGCTCCAGCACGTTCCTGATCTGGCGCCACAGGGCGACGCCGCTTCCGCGCTCAAGAGTCATGACTAGGTTCCTCGTGCATGGCGCGCGCGGGATGGACCGCGCGACAAGATGTCCACTCATCTAGACGAATACTGTTACGGGACGACTACACGTGAGAAACGAAGAGAATTCAGGGATGCGGGAGGCGAACGCCGCCCGCAGGGAATGGATGGGGCTTTTCGCCCGCGCGCCGCGCGAGGAGCTGGAGACGGCCGCGCGCGAGCTCGCGGCCGACGGCCCCTGCGAGATGCTGCGCCGCCCCGAGGCGGGGCTGGTCATGGTGCGCGGCCGCATGGGCGGCACGGGCAACGCCTTCAACCTGGGCGAGATGACCATGACCCGCTGCGTGGTGCGCGCGGCCTCCGGCCGCGTGGGCTTCGGCTACGTGGCGGGCCGCGACCGCAGACACGCCGAGCTGGCCGCGCGCCTGGACGCCGCCATGCAGGACGGCGCGGGCAACGACGCAGACAACGGGGCGGGCAACGGGGCGCGCGAGCGGGTCCTGGCGCGGCTGCGCGCGGGGCTCGCGCGGCTGCGCGCCGAGCGCGAGGCCGAGGTGCGGGCCACGCGCGTGGACTTCTTCACCCTGGTCAGGGGAGGCGACGCCAATGGCTGATCTCCTGTGCCGGACGGAACGCCGCCTGGGCCTCCTGCCCGGCTTCCCGGACGCGGTGCGCGACGCGCAGGCCACGTTCCGGGCCGTGCTCGCGGCCATGTCGCGGCCCGGCCGCGTCGTGCCCCTGCCCGTGCTGCCCGCCTGCGGCCCGGACCTGCCCGCGGCCGCCCTGGCCGTGCTCCTCTGCCTGTGCGACCTCGAGACCGCGCTGTGGGCCGGGGCCTACGGCGAGGGCGGCCATGCCGGGAGGGAGGCGGCGGCCTACCTCGCCTTCCACTGCGGCTGCCCCGAGGCCCGGACCCCGGGCGAGGCGGCCTACGCCCTGTGCGACGTGAAGAGCCTGCCCGAGCGGCTGGCCGGGCTCCCCCTGGGCACGCCGGAATTCCCGGACCGCTCGGCCACCGTGGTGGCGACCTGCGAGGCCCTGGGCCAGGGACACGGCGTGCGCATCGGCGGCCCGGGCGTCCCGGGCGAGGCCGAGCTTCGCGTCGCCGGGGCGCGCCCGGCCCTGTGGAGCCATCTGCGGGACCTCGCGCACGCCTTTCCGCGCGGGCTCGACTGCATCTTCGTGGACGGACGGCGCGTGGCCTGCCTGCCGCGCTCGGCCCGCATCCTGGAAATTCTGTGAGCATGGAGACGAAGATCATATGTACGTAGCCGTCAAGGGTGGCGAGAAGGCCATCCGCGCAGCCCACGAGCTGCTCGCCAAGACGCGCCGGGGCGACCCGGCCGAGCCCGCCATAGGCGTCTCCCAGATCCGTCGGCAGCTCTCCCTGGCCGTGGACCGGGTCATGTGCGAGGGCTCGCTCTACGACCCCGAACTTGCCGCCCTGGCCGTGAAGCAGGCCGCGGGCGACCTCGTGGAGGCCGTCTTCCTGCTGCGCGCCTACCGCACCACCCTGCCCCGCCTGGCCGTGAGCCTGCCCGTGGACACGGGCGCCATGCGCATCAGGCGGCGCATCTCCGCGAGCTTCAAGGACCTGCCCGGCGGACAGGTCCTCGGCCCGACCTTCGACTACACCCACCGCCTGCTGGACTTCGGCCTGCTCGCGGACGAGGACGGCGAGGCTTGCGAGCCCGAAACGCCGCCCCGGCCAGTCCCCCGACCGGAACCCCGGGCGGATGCCGGGGCCGAGCCCCACGCGGCCATGCCCGGCATCGCCGAGCTCCTGGCGGGCGAGGCCATGGTTGAGAAGCAGGCGGACGACGGGCGCGAACCGGGCGACCTGACGCGCGATCCCCTGACCTATCCGGCCGGACGCGATCTCAGGCTGCAGGCCCTGGCGCGCGGGGACGAAGGCTTCGTCCTGGCGCTCGGCTACTCCACGCAGCGCGGCTTCGGCAGCACCCACCCCTTTGCGGGCGAGATCCGCCAGGGCGGCGTGGAGGTGGAGATCGTGCCCGAGGAGCTGGGCTTTCCGGTCTGCGTGGGCGAGGTGACGCTCACCGAGTGCCAGATGCTCGGCAAGTTCGCGGGCGACGAGACGCGGCCCGCGCAGTTCTCGCGCGGCTACGGCCTGGCCTTCGGCTCCTCGGAGCGCAAGGCCATGTCCATGGCCCTGGTGGACCGGGCCCTGCGCCTGGACGAGTTCGGCGAGGACGGGAAGGGCCCGGCCCAGGACCAGGAGTTCGTGCTCAGCCACTGCGACAACGTGGAGGCCTCGGGCTTCGTGCAGCACCTGAAGCTGCCGCACCACGTGGACTTCCAGGCCGAGCTCGAGAGCGTGCGCAGGCTTCGCGCCGCGCGGAAGAGTGCGCGGGCCGCGGCGGCCGCCGCAGACGATGCCGCAGACGATGCCGACGACGCGGCCGGGTGCGACGCGCCCGGCGAGGAGAGGACCACATGCTGACCTTCGACGCGGCCGCACCGGCCGCCTCCGTCCCCCTTCCGGCTCCCGGCGCCGAGGCGCCGAAGCCTTCGGACAACGCCGCGCCCGAAACGGCGGACGGGGCCTACAACTTCGCCTACCTGGACGAGCAGACCAAGACCATGATCCGCCGCGCCATCCTGAAGGCCGTGGCCATTCCCGGCTACCAGGTGCCGTTCGCGGGCCGCGAGATGCCCATGCCCTTCGGCTGGGGCACGGGCGGCATCCAGCTCACGGCGAGCGTCATCGGGCCGGACGACGTGCTCAAGGTCATCGACCAGGGCTCGGACGACACCACCAACGCGGTCTCCATCCGCGCCTTCTTCCGCCGCGTGGCGGGCGTGGCCACCACGGAGCGCACGGCCGAGGCCACGATCATCCAGACGCGCCACCGCATCCCCGAGGCGCCGCTCACCGAGGACCAGATCATGGTCTACCAGGTGCCCATCCCGGAGCCGCTGCGCTGGATGGAGCCGCGCGAGCGCGAGACGCGCACCATGCACGCCCAGGAGGAGTACGGCGTGATGCACGTCAAGCTCTACGAGGACATCGCGCGCCACGGCCGCATCGCCACGAGCTTCGACTATCCCGTGCAGGTGGCGGGCCGCTACGTCATGAGCCCGTCGCCCATCCCCAAGTACGACAATCCCAAGATGGACGGCTGCCCGGCGCTGCAGATCTTCGGCGCGGGCCGCGAGCGGCGCATATACGCCATCCCGCCCTACACGGAGGTGAAGAGCCTCGATTTCGAGGACCACCCCTTCGAGGTCCAGCGCTGGGACGACTGCTGCGGACTGTGCGGCTCGCGCGAGAGCTATCTGGACGAGATCATCCTCGACGACGCGGGCGGCCGCATGTTCGTCTGCTCGGACAGCGACTTCTGCCGCTCGCGCCGCGAGGCCGGACACGTGGGCCCCATGGGCGGCCCCACGGACGGACAGGCATCGGCCAAGGCCGGGGAGGACGCGTGATGCAGACGACGCAGCCCGGCCTTTCTTCCGTCACCGGTGCCTTCCCCTCCGGTTTTGCCGCCGATTTCCCCGCCGACGCGCCCCTGCTCGAGGCGCGCGGCCTGTGCAAGGACTACGGCGGCCGTCCGGCCTGCCGGGACGTGGACCTGACGCTCTGGCCCGGCGAGGTGCTCGGCATCGTGGGCGAGTCCGGCTCGGGCAAGACCACGCTCCTGCGCTGCCTGGCGGGCCGCATCCCGGTCTCGTCCGGCCGCGTGACCTACCGCTCGCCCGAGCTCGGCGAGGTGGAGCTGACCGCCTGCGAGGAGCACGTGCTCAGGCGCCTGCACCGCACGGAATGGGGCCTCGTGCGCCAGAACCCGCGCGACGGGCTCAGGCTCTCGGTCAGCGCCGGGGCCAACATCGGCGAGCGGCTCATGAGCCAAGGGCAGCGCCACTACGGCGCCATCCGCGCCCAGGCCCTGGAGTGGCTGGCCAGGGTGGAGATCGACGCGGGCCGCATCGACGACCTGCCCCGGACCTTTTCCGGCGGCATGCAGCAACGCCTGCAGATCGCGCGAAACCTCGTGACCAGGCCCCGTCTGGTCTTCATGGACGAGCCCACGGGCGGGCTCGACGTCTCGGTGCAGGCCAGGCTCCTGGACCTCTTGCGCTCGCTCTCGGCCGAGCTCGGCCTGGCCGTGGTCATCGTGACCCACGACCTGGCCGTGGCCCGCATCCTGGCGGGCCGCCTCATGGTCATGCGGCGCGGCCAAGTGGTGGAATCCGGCCTGACCGACCAGGTCCTGGACGACCCCCACCACCCCTACACCCAGCTCCTCGTCTCCTCGATCCTGGAGGTCTGACCGGCATGCCCCAGCTCGCAACGACATCCGCAACGACATCCGCCGCGCCATCCGCCCCTTTCGCGGGAGCGGTCCCCATGGACGCGGCCCTGTCCCCCGACGTCCGCATCCTCGCCAAGGGCCTGAGCAAGAGCTTCGTCCTGCACACCCAGGGCGGGGCGCGCATCGACGTCTTTTCCGACCTCTCCCTGTCCGTCTCGGCCGGGGAGTGCCTGGCCCTGTCCGGCCCCTCGGGCACGGGCAAGTCCACGCTCCTGCGCTCGCTCTACGCCAACTACAAGCCGGACGCGGGCAGCATCCTGGTGCGCCACGAGGGCGCCTTCGTGGACCTGGCCTCGGCCGCGCCGCGCGAGGTCCTCGCCGTGCGCAAGAGGACGCTCGGCTACGTCAGCCAGTTCCTGCGCGTCATCCCGCGCGTTCCGGCCCTGGACATCGTGGCCGCCGGGCTGTGCGAGGACGGCCTGCCGCGCGGCGAGGCCGAGGCCCGCGCCCGCGACCTCCTGCAGCGGCTGCGCATCGGCCCGGAGCTCCTGGGACTCGCGCCCAAGACCTTCTCCGGGGGCGAGCAGCAGCGCATCAACATCGCGCGCGGCTTCGCCCGCAGCTACCCCATCCTGCTCCTGGACGAGCCCACGGCCTCGCTCGACGCGCAGAACCGCGCCACCGTGGTCGCCCTCATCCGCGAGGCCAAGGCGCGCGGCGCCGCCGTGGTCGGCATCTTCCACGACGAGGAGGTGCGCGACGCCGTGGCCGACAGGGTCTTCACCATGCCTTCCAGGGAGAGAACGAAATGAGATCCGAATGCGTCCTGACCAACGCCGCCGTGGTCCTGCCGGACGGTATCGTGCACGGCACCGTCTGCCTCGCGGACGGCCTCGTCCGCACCGTGGACGAGGGCAACACCGCCCTGCCCGGCTCCGTGGACCTCGAGGGCGACTACCTCATCCCCGGGCTCATCGAGCTGCACACGGACAACATGGAGGGGCACCTGCGCCCCCGCCCCGGCGTGCAGTGGCCCTCGGCGCTGGCCGCCCTCATCTCGCACGACGTGCAGGTCACGGGCGCGGGCATCACCACGGTGCTCGACAGCATCTGCTGCGGCGACCTGCACCGCGAGCGCGACCGGAGCGCCCTGCTCGCCACCTCCGTGGAGGCCGTGCGCTCCGGACGCGAGAAGGACGTCCTGCGCGCCGACCACATGCTCCACCTGCGCTGCGAGGTCTGCGACCCCGCCGTGGTCGACCTCTTCGCCCCCTATGCCGACGAACCCGGACTGCACCTCGTCTCCCTCATGGACCACACCCCGGGCCAGCGCCAGTTCACCTCCATGGACAAGTACCGCCAGTACTACCGCGGCAAGCACCTGAGCTGGAGCGACGAGGAGTTCGAGCAGAACATCGACGAGCTGCGCGCGCAGCAGACGCGCCACGCCGAGCCCAACCGCGCGGCCCTGCTCGGCCTGTGCCGCGCGCGCAACATCCCCGCGGCCAGCCACGACGACACCACGGCCGAGCAGGTCCGCCAGGCCGACGAGGAAGGCATCTCCATCAGCGAGTTCCCGACCTCCGTGGAGGCGGCGCGCGAGGCCCGCGAACGCGGCATCGGCATCGTCATGGGCGCGCCCAACGTGGTGCGCGGGGGGTCCCATTCCGGCAACGTCTCGGCCCTGGACCTCGCGCGTCTGGGTTTGCTGGACATCCTCTCCTCGGACTACGTGCCCGCGAGCCTGCTGCACTCCGCCTTCCTGCTGCACGAAAAGCTCGGCGTGCCGCTTCACGAGGCGATCGGCACGGTCACCTCGGCTCCGGCCCAGTTCCTGCAACTCTCCGACCGGGGAGCCGTGTCCCCGGGCAAACGGGCCGACCTGGCCCAGGTGCGGCTGGTGGACGGCTACCCCGTGGTGCGCACGGTCTACCGCCAGGGCACGAGAATCCTCTAACCACAGGCGAGCTGCCGGGAGGGGCAATGTCGTCGCGTTACGCCATCTACTATTCGCCGGAGGCCCAGAGCCCGCTCTCGGCCTTCGGCAACGCCTGGCTCGGCCGGGACACCGAAAGCGGCCTGGACGTGCCCCGCCTGCGCGCCGAGGCCCTCGCGCCCGAGGCCCTGGCCGAGGCCACGGCCCTGCCCGCGCGCTACGGGTTCCACGCCACCCTGAAGCCGCCCTTCCGCCTGCGGCCGCCCTACACCGAGACGGACCTGCGCAAGAGCATGGCCAGCTTCGCCGCCTCCCAGCCGCCCGTGGCCACGCCGCCCCTCGAGCTCACCGTCATCGGCTCCTTCATCGCCCTGGCCCCGGCGCGCCCGGCCGAGGAGCTGGACGACCTGGCCCGCAACTGCGTGGTCTTCTTCGACCTCTACCGCCGGCCGCCGGACAGGGACGAGCTCAAGCGCCGCCGCGCCGTGGGCCTCTCCCCGCGCCAGAACGAACTCCTCGAACGCTTCGGCTACCCCTTCGTGCTGGACGAGTTCCGCTTCCACATGACCCTCACCGGCAAGGTCGCGGACCAGGAGCTGCGCCGCTCCCTCTTCGCCACCCTGTGCCGCCTCGTGGAGCCCTTCTCCGGCCGCGCCGTGACCGTGCGCGAGATCTGCCTCTTCAGGCAGGAGGGCCCGGAACGGCGCTTCACCTGCGTGCAGCGCATGCCGCTCACGGGCAGGTGAGGCCATGCCCCGCCCGATCTACCTCATCGGCGCCTCGGGCGCGGGCAAGGACAGTCTGCTGGCTGGCCTGCGCGCGCGCCTCGACCCGCGCGCCTTCGCCTTCGCCCACCGCTACATCACCCGGCCCGCGGAAAGCGGCGGCGAGAACCACGTCTCCCTCACGCGCGCGGAGTTCACGGCCCGCCTCGACCTCGGCCTCTTCGCCCTCTCCTGGGAAAGCCACGGCAACCTCTACGGCATCGGCCGCGAGATGGACCTCTGGCGCGCCGCGGGCCTGCACGTGGTCATGAACGGCTCGCGCGCCTACCTCCCCACCGCGCGCGAACGCTACCCGGACCTCCTGCCCGTGCTCGTCTCCGTGCCGCCGGACGTGCTCGCCCTGCGCCTCGCCGCGCGCGGCCGCGAAACCCCGGAAGAGATCGGCCTGCGCCTCGAACGCGCCCGCGCCTACGATCTCGACGACCTCGACGACCCAGCCTGCCTGCGCATCGACAACAGCGGCACCCTCGACCAGTCCCTGGACCGCCTCATCACCGCCCTGCGCACGGCCCTTTGACGGGGGGAAGGACGGCGGCGGATGCCTCCGGCGGCCAGGGAGGGATTATCCCTCGGCGGCTGCGCGCCCCCGCCCTGGCCCCACCCCGCGCCAGGCTGAGCCTGGACCCGCTTCGCTCATGGCACGTGGTCAGGCCCGGCAGACGAAGCCCGGGCGCGGCAGGCGGCAGGACTGGAATGCCCGGACCCTTCACGCACCGGCGGCCCCGGGGGGCGTGCCCCCTCCTCCCTGGCTCCACGATCAGTGGTCCCGCACGAAGCGGACGCCCACGGGGATGCGCTGGTCGAAGGGATTCTGGTGTCCGGCATCCAGGCGATGCTCGGCGATCTCCTCTTCCTCGGGATCGCCGATCCAGGGAAGCTTCTTTTCGAGGATTCCGGACGTGGGGCCGTCGTGGGTCATCTCGAGCCACGCCCGTCTGAAGCGGTAGCCCGGTCCGAGGACCGCTGCGAGCGTGCCGGGCAGCACCACGCGGACAGAATCGGGATCGCCGGGATTCGTGAAAGTCACCAGGGTGGGCAGGAATTCGCCATACAGCTCGGCCTGGCCCGTCCAGAACGGGGCGGCGCGATAGAATCCCGTCTGGTAGCGTCCGAGCGCCGCTGCCGCCAGCACGGGAAGTCGGTTCGCGCAGGAGCCGGAAGGACCGAATGCGAGGAGCGCAAGGAGATTCTTGCCCTTGCCGAGGTCCACGTACACGGCTTCGCCTCGGACATCGGCCCGCAGGAATTCCAGGGACAGCTGCCCCCCGCTTGCTTTCTTGCGCAGGGAGACCTGTATGACGCTCGATCCGGTCCTCACGCCGTCCGGCGTGTCAACTTCGAGAGTGATGCGGTAGCGATGTGTATAAACATCTGAGTTACTGTAATATATGTAGCATCCAACCACGAGGACCAGGGGAAGGACCAGGAGCAGGATCATGGGGAAGATAAATCCCTTGAGGCGTCTTCGGAAAAGCAGCAGCAGGGTGACTGCGATGAGCACCGGCAGAAGAATGCCGGCCACGCTCGCGTAGAAGAATCCGACGAAGTTCATGATGGTGAGCATGGGAAGCGGCACGAGCGGTTGCTCCGTCCCTGCGGTTGCGGTCGTAGCGGGAGCGCTGCTCCAGGACGGATTCCCCCTGGAGCCGAGAGGCCGGATATGGCTGCGCGCCGCAGGGATGAGGCGCCACACGCGTCGGCCGCTTGCGGCCGGACGTATTGCAAGGAGGATACCTGTTGCGGCTCACCGATTTTCAGACGAGCCCGCATCTCGCGTCCAGGCGTGGCAACCTGCCTTCAATACGTATTCTTTTGGGAATGAATCATGGTTTGGCCCCTGCTTCGTGGAGAAGCCGGGACCCGTTTTCCGTGGGGTGGAATGCGCATTGCGGTCCACGATGTGTGGATGAATCCAGTGATTTCAGTTGCCTCTCGCAACGGTCGGCTTTTCGGCCGGAAGACGGATGGGGAGCAGCGGGATTCGTCCTCCCGGCTCCAGCGGAAGTCCGCGCGGGAGCCGGGAGGGGATATCTCAGACGCGAGTCCGGGGCCGGACTATTTCTCGCAGTGCTCGGGCACGTGCTTCTCGAGGTCGGCGACGACCTTGTCGAGGTCGCCGGTCATGCGCACGAGGATCTGCACCGCCCGGGCGGCCTCGTGCATGGCGTGGGCGCTCTGCTCGGCCTCGCGGGCGATGTCGCCCACCGAGGCGGAGACGGTCTCGCTCGAGGCGGACTGCTGCTCCGCGGCCGCGGCGATGCCGCGCACGCTGTCCGCGGTCTGCTCGGTCAGCCCCACGATCTCGGCGAGCACCTGGCCGGAGTCCTCCATGCGCCTGGTGTTCGTGTCGATGGCGGCCACGGCGGATTCCGTGCCCGTGACGCTCTTCTCCACGCTCTGGCGGATTCCCGCCACGGCGGAGGCGACCTCCTTGGTGGCGGTCATGGTCTTCTCGGCGAGCTTGCGCACTTCGTCCGCGACCACGGCGAAGCCGCGGCCCGCGTCGCCCGCGCGCGCAGCCTCGATGGCCGCGTTCAGCGCCAGCAGGTTGGTCTGGTCCGCGATGTCCGTGATCACGGCGGTGACGGCGCCGATGCCCTCGGCCTGGCGGCCGAGGTCGCTCATGTCGGCCTTGAGCGCGGCGGCCTGCTCCGCGACCTCGGCCATCAGGCTGCGGACCTCGGCGAGGACGTTCGAGCCTTCCTGGGCCTTGCCGCGGGCGTCCTCGGCCAGTCCGGCCGCTGTGGAGGCGCCCTTGGCCACGTCGAGGATGGCGGTGTTCATCTGCTCCATGGAGTCGGCCACGTGGGCGGTTCCGTCGCGCTGGCGGGCCACGGCGCCCTCGGCCTGCTCCACCTGCCCGGTCATCTCCGCGGCGGCCTCGTTCAGCTGGTGCGAGATGCGCGTGGCCTGCTCGGCGGCGGCCAGGATGAGGTCGTTCTGGGAGCAGATGTGGTCTTCCTTCTCCTTGATGGCGGTCATGTCCAGGTAGATGCACATCCCGCCGATGCAGCGGCCGTCCAGGTCGTGGATGGCGTAGACGTTGGCCAGGACGTGGCGCTTGCCGCCCTTGTGGCCGTTGATGGTCACCTCGAGGTTGCGGAAGACCGCCCCCTCGCGGATGGACTTGCCCACGGCCGTGGTCCGGCCTGGGTCGTTGTAGAAGATCTCGGCCAGGGTGCGGCCGTACTGCTTCTCCGGCGGGGTGTCGATCTCGAGCATCTCCATGCAGGCCTTGTTGCTGGCCACGGCGCGCTCGTTCTCGTCCACCAGGAGAAAGGGAGTGGGCAGTCCGTCGAGGATGCCCCTGGACAGGCCCTTGGCCTTCTTCAGCTCGTCGACCACCCGGGCCAGCCCCTGGGCGGCTTCCTGGGCGAAGCCGGAGATTTCGGGCGGCTTGGCGGAGAGCTCGCCGGACGCGGCCTTGGCCGCGTAGTCGGCGAGCGCGGCCAGGGGCTTGGCGGCGGAAGGAGCGAGGATCAGCGCGGCGAGGACGAAGAGGGCCGCCGCAGTGCCCCCTGCCGCCCATATCCAGGCGGAATCGCCGCCCGAGACCTGCGCGAAGACGGCCGCGCCGACGAGCGCCGCCGCCGCGCACACGCCGTTCACGACCCAAATCCTGGAAGAAATTCGCATGACCCCTCCGATGTTCCGGCCCTATACCGGCAATACCCCTGGAAATTCAGTCCCGCCGGTGACTTGGGGTTGAGGCAAACGTACCTGAGGGTCGGAACAATGTGAAGTGCTATGCAAGGGATGCGTGAGGCTGCGGCGCCGGCGGCGGACGGGATTCCAGGGAGAGGGGAAGCGGGGTTCGGGCGTGGCCGAAGCAAAAAAAGCCGCGCGGGAGGATTCTCCTCCCGCGCGGCCGTTTCGTGCGTCGTGAAGGCTTACGTGGTGGGCAGGTAGCGGGCGAGCTCCCAGTCGGTGACGTGGGTGCGGTACTCGTCCCACTCGGCCCGCTTGGCCTCCAGGTAGGCGGCGTGCATGTGCTCGCCCAGGACGTCCTTCATCAGGTCCGAGGACCCGAAGTGGTCCAGGGCGTCGGACAGGCTGCCGGGCAGCGAGGCGATGCCGCGCTCGACCATCTCGGCGTCGCTCATCTTGAAGATGTTCTCCTCCACCGGGGTGGACAGCTCGTAGCCCTCCTCGATGCCCTTGAGGCCCGCGCCGAGCATGACCGCGAAGGCCAGGTAGGGGTTGCAGGTCGGGTCCGGGCTGCGCAGCTCGATGCGCGTGGCGGCCTCCTTGCCGGGCTTGTACATGGGCACGCGGATGAGCGCGGAGCGGTTGCGGTTGGCCCAGGCCACGTAGACCGGGGCCTCGTAGCCGGGCACGAGGCGCTTGTAGGAGTTCACGATGGGGTTGGTGATGGCGCAGAATTCCTTGGCGTGGCGGAGCATGCCCGCGATGTAGGCCTTGCAGTCGCGGGAGAGGTTGAACTTCTCGGCCGGGTCGAAGAAGGCGTTCTTGCCGTTCTTGAAGAGCGACTGGTGGGTGTGCATGCCCGAGCCGTTCTGCCCGAAGAGGGGCTTGGGCATGAAGGTGGCGTAGCAGCCGTGCTTGCGCGCGGTCTCCTTGATGACCACCTTGTAGGTGATGGCGGTGTCGGCCATGCGCAGGGCTTCCTGGTAGCGCAGGTCGATCTCGTGCTGCGAGGGGGCCACCTCGTGGTGGCTGTATTCCACCGGAATGCCCATGCGGGAGAGGGAGAAGATGATGTCGCGGCGGATGTCGTTGCCGAGGTCGAGCGGCGGGGCGTCGAAGTAGCCGCCCACGTCCAGGATGCGGGGCTCGTTCGGGCTCGCGAAGAGGAAGAACTCGAGTTCGGGGCCCACGTACATGGTGTAGCCCTTGGCCGCGGCCTTCTCCAGCACGCGCTTGAGCACGAAGCGGGGGTCGCCTGCGAAGGGGGTGCCGTCCGGGTTCTTCACGTAGCAGAACATGCGCGCGACGGGACGCTCCGAGGGCCGCCAAGCCACGAGCTGGAACGTGGTCGGGTCCGGGAAGGCGACCATGTCCGATTCCTCGATGCGGGTGAAGCCGAGGATGGAGGAGCCGTCGAAGCCCATGCCTTCCTCGAAGGCGCCTTCGAGTTCGGAGGGGGTCACCTGGAAGCTCTTCAGGTTTCCGAGGATGTCCACGAACCAGAACTGAAGAAAGCTGACGTTGTAGTCATGGACCGCTTTGAGTACGTCGTCGGCGTTCTTGCAGTTGAAAACGGGCGTTTCCATGCAGCCGCTCCTTGTTCGAAAGTTTGGTGTTGACGGACGGCCCCGTCGCCGGGGGCGATACCCGCCGACTATGCCAAGGATATGTGAAAAAATCCATCCTGAAAAAGGAAGCTATTACAGCTGGTAAGAGATTTTCTGCATTTGTCCGCCTTTTCTCTTTTGACATAAATGTCATCGCCATCGTCAAGGGAGCCGCCCCATCCGGCGGCACTCCCCCGCATCCCCTTCCGTTCCAGGCAGGCAGGGGATCGGCGGCTTCTGGGCCCTGGCCGGAAAAGGGGCAGGGAAGGGCCGGAGACAGATGCCGCGGGGAGGCTGTTTGGCAAAAACGCAAATCACACTTGCCTTAGTCGTTTCGTTTTTGTAAAATTTCCTTTTGAACGGATGCGGCATTTTCTGCTTAACAGCTTGAAATCATGAGCCATGCGGCGGATGGCCCGGTTCTTGTTTAAGAAGAATGCCCATTCCCGTATCCGGGGTTGGAGGTAGGGTCCGGCGCCCCCTGTGCCGGGCCACCGACGTGCAACGCAAGGCCGCCGGCGTGTCCGGCGGCACATCTCGTAAAATGAGGAGTGTCGAATGAACCAGGGACGTATGAATGCCATCGCCGCCGTCACGAACTTCAAACCCATCTCGGAGCCGCTGAATTTCGCGGAGACTTCGGCGACCGAGATCTTCGGAAGCAACGTCTTCGGCGACAAGGTCATGAAGGCCATGCTGCCGAAGGAGATCTACAAGTCGCTGAAGAAGACCATCGAGATGGGCGAGGAGCTCGATCCCGCGGTGGCCAACGTCGTGGCGCAGGCCATGAAGGACTGGGCCATCTCCAAGGGCGCCACCCACTTCTGCCACGTCTTCTACCCCCTCACCGGCCTGACCGCCGAGAAGCACGACTCCTTCCTGACCCCGGACGGCAAGGGCGGGGCCATGGCCGAGTTCGACGGCAAGATGCTCATCCAGGGCGAGCCCGACGCCTCCTCCTTCCCCTCCGGCGGCCTGCGCACCACCTTCGAGGCGCGCGGCTACACCGCCTGGGACGTGACCTCCCCGGCCTACATCCTGGAGAACCCCAACGGCACCTTCCTGTGCATCCCCACGGCCTTCGTCTCCTGGACCGGCGAGGCCCTGGACAAGAAGACCCCGCTGCTGCGCTCCCTGCAGTCCCTGAACAAGCAGGCCCAGCGCGTGCTCAAGCTCTTCGGCAAGCAGACCGAGACCCCGGTCACCTGCTTCGCCGGTCCCGAGCAGGAGTACTTCCTGATCGACCGCAATTTCTACTTCGCCCGCCCGGACCTCTACATCGCCGGCCGCACCCTCTTCGGCGCCAAGTCGCCCAAGGGCCAGGAGTTCGAGGACCAGTACTTCGGCGCCATTCCCCGCCGCGTCCTGGCCTGCATGATGGAAGTCGAGCGTGAGCTGTACAAGATCGGCGTGCCGGTCAAGACCCGTCACAACGAGGTCGCCCCGGCCCAGTACGAGATCGCGCCCATCTACGAGCAGGGCAACATGGCCACCGACCACAACCAGATGGTCATGCACACCCTGCGCTCCGTGGCCCGCCGCTACGGCCTGGCCTGCCTGCTGCACGAGAAGCCCTTCGCCGGCATCAACGGCTCGGGCAAGCACCTCAACTACTCCATCGGCAACGCCGAGCTGGGCTCCCTCTTCGACCCGGGCGCCACTCCGCACGCCAACGCCATGTTCCTGGTCTTCTGCGCCGCCATGATCCGCGCCTGCCACAAATACAGCGGCGTGCTGCGCGCCACCGTGGCCTCCGCGGGCAACGACCACCGCCTGGGCGCCAACGAGGCGCCGCCGGCCATCATGTCCATCTACCTGGGCGAGATGCTCACCGACGTCTTCGAGCAGATCAAGAAGGGCGGCGCCAAGTCCTCCAAGAACAAGGGCGTCATGCACGTCGGCGTGGACACCCTGCCGCCGCTGCCCATGGATCCGGGCGACCGCAACCGCACGAGCCCCATCGCCTTCACCGGCAACCGCTTCGAGTTCCGCGCCGTGGGTTCCGCCATGTCCATCGCGGGCTCCCAGGTGGCCCTGAACGCCATGATGACCGAGTCCCTGGACTTCATCGCCACCGAGCTCGAGAAGAAGACCGGCGGCAAGAAGTCCCTGCTCAATCAGGCGGTGACCGAGGTCATCCAGGACATCATGAAGAAGCACGAGGCCATCGTCTTCAACGGCAACGGCTACTCCGAGGAGTGGCACAAGGAAGCCGAGAAGCGCGGCCTGCCCAACTTCCGCAACACCCCCGAGGCGCTGCCCGCCCTGACCACCAAGGAGTCCATCGCCCTCTTCGAGAAGTACGGCGTGCTCTCCCCGCGCGAGGTCGAGTCCCGCCAGGAGATCTACTTCGAGTACTACTGCCGCACGATCAAGACCGAGGCGGCCCTGGCCGTCAAGATCGCCAAGACCATGATCCTGCCCGGCGCCATCCGCTACCAGAGCGACCTGGCCGCCACCTGCGCCAACCTGAAGACCATCGGCAAGGAGTACCGCTCCGTCGCCCTGGACGAGGTCACCGCCAAGCTGCGCGGCCTGCAGGACGCCATCGTCGCCCTGGAGAAGCTCTGCGAGAAGGAGAACGGCGACGCCCACGCCGAGGCCAAGTACCTCTGCGACAAGGTCCTGCCCGGCATGCTCGAGGTCCGCAAGTGGGCCGACGAGCTCGAGCAGATCGTTGCCGACGACTACTGGCCGCTGCCGTCCTACATGGAGATGTGCTTCATCAAGTAGTCTGCGGCTGCAAATGGCTTCACGGCCCGTCTCCGCAAGGGGACGGGCCTTTTTTTCCCGCCCGGAACGCCGTTCGCCCCGGGCCTTCCGGGCGCTCCTGGCGCCCGGCCCCGGGCCGTGCTACCGCTTGCCGCCCGGATCGCGGAGAGGCTCTGCCGCCGCGAAAATCCCGACCACGGACCGAAACAGTACAGGAACACGCATGCCCATGGATCCCGATACCCTCTCCGGGGAGGCCGCGGGCGAAGACGCCGCGACCCTCGCCGCGCCCGGCATGCCGAACGACCTGGAGGCCGCGCAGTGCCTGGGCGTCCCCGACGCCGAGTCCTGCGCTCCCGATGTCCGCGAGGACGGCCGCTGGGCGCCCATCCTCTGGCTGCTCGCCGGATCGGTGTGCATCAGCTTCTCGCCCGTGCTGGTCAAGGTCGCCTCCATCGGCCCCATCGCCGCGGCCTTCTACCGCATGTTCTTCGGCGGCGCGGCCCTGGCCCTGCCGCTCCTCGTCCGCGGCGGGCTGCGCGGTGAGCGCGGCGGCCTCCTGCCCGCGCGCGGGGAGAGCTTCTCCCTGGGGCTGGCGCTCGTCTGCGCCCTGGCCTTCTGCCTGGACCTCAGCTGCTGGCACACCAGTATCCGCCTCGTGGGCCCGGGCATGGCCACCATCCTGGGCAACAGCCAGGTCGTCTTCCTCGCCGTCTACGGCGTCGTCTTCCTCGGCGAGCGCGGCATCGGCCGCCTCGTCGCCTCCCTGGTCCTGGCCGCCGCGGGCATCGGCCTGCTCTTCGGCCCGGACTGGGCCGTGAACCCCGGCGAGTCCCGCGCGGGGCTCCTCTTCGGCCTGGCCACGGCCGTCTCCTACGCCGTCTTCCTCATCACCCTGCGCCGCATGCAGACCGCCCAGGGCTTCACCGCGCGCCTGCGCAACATGGCCCTGCTCGGGCTGCTCGCCGCGGCCCTCCTCGGCCTCGGCGTCGCTTTCAGCGGAGAATCCTTCGCCATCCCCGGCCTCGTCTCCCTGCTCGCCCTGCTGGCCTACGGCGTGATCTGCCAGGGCGCGGGCTGGATGCTCATCTCCTCCAACCTGCCGCGCGTGCCCCTGTCCACGGCCGGGCTGGCCATCCTGCTGCAGCCCACCCTGTCCTTCGTCTGGGACGTGCTCTTCTTCGGCCGCCGCGCCGGGCCCATGGACATCCTGGGCGCCGCGCTGGCCCTGTGCGCCATCTTCCTGGGCGCGACCCGCCGCAAGTAACCGGGCGGACAGCGGTCCCGTCCGCGAAAAACCGCGATGCCGGGAGCGCCGTCTATGCGCGCTCCCGGCTTCGTGCTACTCTGACCCCATGTTCCGCATCCGCCGCATCTTCGACGACACCCTCTCCGTGGACCGACACGCCGTGGCCCAGGTGCAGGAGATCCTGCGCCAGCAGTTCCACCTGCTCTCGAACGAGGAGGTGGACAAGCTCCCGAGCCTGCTCAAGGAGCCCGTGCGCCACGGCTTCTCCACCGTGCTCTTCGTGGCCGAGAAGGCCGACAGCCTGCTCGGCTTCGCCACGGTGCTGCACTTCCCGGACGTGGGCTTCGCCTATCTCGACTTCGTCTCCGTGAAGCCCAGGCTCACCGGAGGCGGCGTGGGCGGCGCGCTCTACGAGCGCGTGCGCGACGACGCCCGCCAGGCCAGCCCGCTCGGCCTGTTCTTCGAATGCCTGCCCGACGACCCGGCCCTGTGCCGCGACCCGGCCACGCTCGAGCAGAACAAGGCGCGCCTGCGCTTCTACGAACGCTTCGGCGCCCGCCCCCTGGACGGCACCGCCTACGAGACCCCGCTCTCGGAAAACGACGACTGCCCGCCCTACCTCGTCTGGGACGGACTGGACCGCGGCCGCCCCCTGCGCCAGGGACCGGCCAAGGCCGTGGTCCGCGCCATCCTGGAGCGCAAGTACAAGGGCACCTGCCCGCCGGACTACGTGAACGCGGTGGTCAATTCCCTGCGCGACGATCCCATCCGCCTGCGCCGACCGCGCTACGGCGCCCGCCCCCTTGCGAAGACCGCAATCGACCACAATCTGGACCGCAAGATCCTCACCGTGGTCAACGACCGCCACGAAATCCACCACGTGCGCGAACGCGGCTACGTCGAGGCCCCCGTGCGCGTGGGCTCCATCCTCAAGGCTCTGCAAGACGCGGATCTGTGCTTCACGGCCAGGCCCCGCCACTACGGCGACGCCTACGTCCGCCGCGTGCACGCCGGGCCCTTCGTGGACTACCTCAAGCGCATGTGCGCCGCCCTGCCGCCGGGCAAGTCGCTCTACCCCTACGTCTTTCCCATCCGCAACGCGGCCCGGCCGCCCAAGGAGATGCCCGTGCGCGCGGGCTACTTCTGCATCGACACCTTCACGCCGCTGAACAGCAACGCCTGGCAGGCCGCGCGCCGCGCCGTGGACTGCGGCCTGACCGCGGCCGAGGCGATACTCAAGGGCCAGCGCCTGGCCTACGCCCTGGTGCGTCCGCCCGGCCACCACGCCGAGCGCCGCACCTTCGGCGGGTTCTGCTACTTCAATACCGCCTCCGTGGCCGCGGACCTCCTGGCCCGCCACGGCCGCGTCGCCCTCCTGGACATCGACTACCACCACGGCAACGGCAGCCAGGACATCTTCTACGCGCGAAGCGACGTGCTCACCGTCTCCATCCACGGCCACCCCAACTTCGCCTACCCCTACTTCAGCGGCTTTGCCGACGAGCACGGACAGGACCAGGGCGAGGGCTTCAACCTCAACCTTCCGCAAAAGGAGCACCTGGACGGCGAGGGCTACCGCACGGCCCTGCGCAAGGCCATGCAGCGCATCGAACGCCATGCCCCGGATTTTCTCGTCGTAAGCCTCGGCCTGGACCCGGCCAAGGGCGACCCGACCGGCACCTGGAGCCTGTCCGCGCGCGACTTCCTCGAGAACGGCAAGCTCCTCGCCGGTCTGCGCCTGCCCACCCTGGTCATCCAGGAAGGCGGCTACCGCATCCGCACCCTCGGAACCAACGCCCGGCATTTTTTCACCGGCCTGGTGGCGGTCCGCTGAAAACGCATCATCTGCTGCGTCGCTACGAAAAATGCAGACCCTCGCGTAGGGGGACCTGCATTTCTCTTGCTCCTTGCATCTGGCGCGTTTTGAGCTGCCCGCGCCGAAGGCTGGGGAGTGTTGAAGAGGAGGGCGCTTGCCTATTCTTGAAGAAGCGGAAGCGCCCGCTGGGTGCGGCACTCCGGACGCAAAAAAGCCCTCATATCATCAAAGATACGCGGGCCATAGAAACGGGAAGGGCCGCCTTCCCTTTCGGGGAGGCGGCCCTCTCGCATCCGGCGTACTTTCTTCCGCCGGGAACTCTTTGATTCCGAAACCCTCTGCGCAGGAGGCGGTTTGCCCGCCAGTGCCTTCGTTCTCTTGCCGAGCCGGCCACTTACAAGGCGCAATCCCGGGTCGGAATCGCCCCGCAACCTGTGCGGGTGCTGTATGGGGAGATGGTATTTATTTGATCCGACCCTCCGCTTGATTGTTTGTAACCTTTGCCTCTTGCCTCAAGGTACAGATAAGCACCGAACGCCCCGCGTCAACCCCCACCCCCTCGACTTCCCCCGCCCCGGCCGCGTTGCATTTTGCGCCGGGCCGCGTATCTTCGCCGCAGGGAGCGCGACCTCCCGCATCACACCACAAAGGATCCCGCATGACCGGAACGCTTCGCCGCCTGGCCAAACTCTTCGACTCGGACAGCAGCAAGAGCCTCGTCCTGGCCCTGGACCACGGCGCCCGCCAGGGCATGCTGCCCGGGCTGTCCAGCATGCCCCAGATCGTGGACGGGCTCGCGACCCGCCGCGTCCAGGGCGTGATGCTCAACAAGGGCTTCGCCCGCGTGCACACCATGGAAATTCCCCTGGAGATGACCATGATCGTCCAGCTCTGCGGCGGCACCAAGCACGGCGAGCCGCCCTACAGCTCCGCCCTGGTCTGCTCCCCGAGCGAGGCCGCCCGCCTGGGCGCAGACGCCGTGGGCATGCACATCAACATCGGCAACGAATACGAAGACCGCATGCTCGCCGACCTCGGCCTGACCACCGACGACGCCCACCAGCTCGGCCTGCCCGTGCTCGCCACCATCTGCCCGCGCGGCCGCAACGTGGTCAACGAGCTCGATCCCCACCTCATCGCCCACTGCATCCGCGTGGGCGCGGAAATGGGCGTGGACCTCGTCAGCGTGCCCTACTCCGGACACGCCGAGTCCTTCGCAGAGGCCGTGGAAGCCTCGCCCTCGCCCGTGCTCGTCACCGGCGGCCCGAGCCAGCCCGACTTCGACTCCTTCCTCGCCATGCTCAAGGAAGCACTCAGCACAGGCGCCGCAGGCGTCTGCGTCGGCCGCAACATCTTCGAACACACCGACCCCCTCGCCAAACTCGACGCCGTCATCGAACTCGTGCACGGCTGAGCCCGAAGGCCGAGGCGGAAGCCAGAGGGGGGCTGCGCGCCCCCTCTGGACTCCCCCGCGCCAGGCTGAGCCTGGACCCGCTTCGCAAGCGATACCTGGGATGATCGGGTAGACGTCGCCTGGGCGTGGGGGGCCGCGGAACGAATGTGCCCGAGCTTTTTCCCGCGCGCCGCGCCTGCGGCAGGGCGCGCGGAAAAAATCTCGGGCACGGTTGCCCATGGGGAGTGACCTCCCCATGCCCCTCCACCTCCGAACGCAAAGCCTTCTCCCATCTCTCCCCTTCTCCTTTGCCATAGGCCTTCAAAGGCGCTCGCCGGCATTTTCAGGGGCAAAGGAGATGGCGCGGGCCTGATTTTTCGCCGTCCGGCGAAAAATCAGGCCCGATCTTCCCATCCGGCCGCGGCGCACGACCGCACCGTCCCGACAGGCCCTTCACGCCCAGGCAGCCCCGGGTGCATCGTCCGTGCGTATCGCGTGCGAAGGCGGGTCGAGGGGGTGACCCCCTCGCGAGGGTGGGTGCAGGGAGGGGCGAGGAGCCCCTCCCTGCCCGCCGGAGGCATCTTCTCTTCCTCTCCTCTCCTCTCCTCCCCCTTCTCCCTTCTACAACAACCCGCTCCTGTCCATGCTGCGGTAGTTGATGGCTTCCGCGAGGTGGCTGACGGCGAGTGCCTGATCCTTCCCGAGGTCGGCGATGGTGCGGGCGAGCCTGAGGATGCGGGTGTAGGCGCGGGCGGAGAGGCCGAGGGAGCGGACGGCCTTCTCGAGGAAGGCGTGCTCGGCCTGGCCGAGGCGGCAGTGCTCCTCGAGAAGACGGCCGGAGAGTTCGGCGTTGAGGCGGATGGGCGTGCCTTTGTAGCGCTCGGCCTGGACCGTGCGCGCGGCGAGGACGCGGGCGCGGATGGAGGCGGAGTCGGTGCCGGACGTTCCGGCGCGCAGGTCTTCGTAGGGCACGGCCGGGACCTCGACGTGCAGGTCGATGCGGTCGAGCAGCGGCCCGGAGAGGCGCGAGCGGTAGCGGGCCACGGCCTGGGGCGTGCAGGTGCAGGTGTGGTGCTCGTCCGAGAGGTAGCCGCAGGGGCAGGGGTTCATGGCGGCCACGAGCATGAAGTCCGCGGGGTAGCTGAGCGAGACCGCGGCGCGGGAGATGGTCACGGCGCCCTGCTCCAGGGGCTGGCGCATGACTTCGAGCACGGGCTTCTTGAATTCGGGCAGCTCGTCGAGGAAGAGCACGCCGCGGTGCGCCAGGGAGACCTCGCCGGGCCGGGGGTAGGCGCCGCCGCCGATGAGCCCGGCGTCGGAGATGGTGTGGTGCGGCGCGCGGAAGGGGCGGGTGACGACCAGGGCCTGGTCCGCGTCGAGCATGCCTGCCACGGAATAGATCTTGGTGACCTCCAGGGCCTCGTCGAAGGAGAGCGGCGGGAGGACCGTGGGGATGCGGGCGGCGAGCATGGTCTTGCCGCTGCCTGGAGGGCCTGAAAACAAAAGATTATGTGAGCCGGCCGCGGCGATCTCGATGGCGCGCTTGGCGTGTTCCTGGCCTTTGACCTCGGCGAAGTCGAGGGGGAAGGTCTCGCGCCGCTGCCAGAGCGAGGCGACGTCGGCGCGGGCCGGGGCCAGGGGTTCGTCGCCCGAGAGGTGGGAGACGACCTCGGCCAGGGTGTTCGCGCCGAATACGGGCAGGCCGTCGACCACGGCGGCCTCCACGGCGTTTGCGGCGGGCACGATGAGCCCGGCGGCGCCCTGGTCGCGGGCGCGCACGGCAAGCGGCAGGACGCCGGGCACGGGGCGCAGCTCGCCGGTCAGGGAGAGCTCCCCGGCCAGGAACCAGCCGGAGAGGGCTTCGGCCGGGAGGATTTCGGCCCCGCCGAGCAGGGCCACGGCCAGGGGCAGGTCGTAGGAGCTGCCTTCCTTGCGCACGTCGGCCGGGGCGAGGTTCACGGTGATGCGCGCGGGCGGCAGGCGGTAGCCGCAGTTCTTGAGCGCGGCGAAGACGCGTTCCTTGGCCTCGCGCACGGCGCCGTCCGGCAGGCCGACCAGGGTGAAGGCGGGCATTCCCTGCCGGGCCACGTCGGCCTCGAGCGTCACGGTGATGGCGTCTATGCCGAGCAGCGCGGCGGTACGGACGGTGCAGAGCATTGTGCGGTGCTGCCTCCGGGGCGTGAAGGGTCGGCAAGGACGGCGAAAGGCCGCCGCAGCCGTTATAGGCGATGCAGCGTCCGAAGGCCAGGACGGAAAGTCGGGGCGGGGAGTCCGGGCAGAGAGGCGGCGGGCGAGGCGGGGCTCAGATGCCGCGGAACTCGCGCCGGGCCATGACGACCTTTTGGAGGTAGCGCCGGGTCTCGGCCGCGGGGTGGTCCTCGGTGAGGGTGTCGTAGACGTGGTCCGGGGGCATGGCGTTGATGCGCGAAAGCGCCTCGTCGCGGTCGCTGGAGAAGGTGCGCAGCACGCTGCCCGGGCCGCCGTTGTAGGCGGCGATGGCGCAGTACTCGGCGGAGATGGGGTCCGCGACGGGGCCCACGTACTTGCTGACGAGCAGGTGCAGGTAGGCGGCGCCGTAGCGGATGTTGGTGGCCGGGTCCTGCAGTTCGGCGCCCGTGGGGAAGCCGGGCCTGTTGTGCAGGAACTGGTAGACGTCGCGGCCCGCGGTGCCCGGCACGACCTGCATGAGGCCGAAGGCGCCCGCCTCGGACACGGCGAAGGGGTTGAAGTCGGACTCCACGCGGATGATGGACAGGATGAGGGTCTTGTCCAGGCCGTAGGCGTCGGCCTGGCGTTCGACCAGGGGCAGGATCTTCTCGGCGCTTCGTTCCAGGTGGCCGGGGACCATGGCGATGCGCACGGAGCGTACGGTGACGGGCTTGCCGTTGCGGGTGATGGTGCGTTCGCTCAGGGAGTGGTCCATGAGCCAGTCCGCGAAGCGCCCGGCGCGCCATTCCCAGCGGATGTCCCTGTCGTCCTGGTCCTTGACCAGTCCGAGGAGGTAGGGCTCCTCGCCGAGCTTGACCGGGTGGTCGGAGAAGAGGTCCACGGAGCGCGGGTCGCGCGGGGTGAGGAGGGTCACGACCACGGCCTCGCGCAGGGATTGGCGCGGCTTGTCCTGGTCCACGGTCTCCACGGTCACGGAGCCGTCCTCGAAGTCCACCAGGGTGCGGCTCTTGTAGTTGTCCAGGTACTTCACGTAGCGCTTGGCCGAGGGAACCTGTGCGCCGTCCTTGCCCCACTTGTCCTCGGCCTTGCCGCGCAGGACGTGGAAGAGCTTGTCCAGGGCGTCGCTGACGGACTTCAGGTCGCGCTCGAGGCTCGCGGGGTTGGCGGCGTAGTCCACGGCGCGGCGGCCGAGCACCCGGGTCAGGGTGGTGGGCGTGGGGCTCGCGGCGATGCTCACGGCATCGTTCAGCGTGCGGGTGGAGCAGGCGGGAACGAGGAACAGGGCGGCCGCGGCCGCGAGGCTTGAAAACCGGCGCAAGGATCGCATGGGCCTTTGCATTTTGGCCCAAAAACGCCTATTTGCCAAGGCTTCACGGGGGGAAGGACCTCCCCGGAAGATTCTTCTGGAGGCCGTTTCCCATGTCAGCCTGGATCAGCTCGTTTCTTCTCGCCTTCATCCCGCTCTTCGTGGCCATAGACCCCGTGGGCATGGCCGGAATGTTCGTCGGCCTGACCGACGGCATCGACGACGCGGTGCGCAACAAGGTCGCCAAGCAGGCGGCGGTGACGGCGTACGTCGTCACCCTGGCCTTCATGGGACTCGGCTCGTTCATCTTCAAGGCGCTGGGCATCACCATCGCGGACTTCCAGATCGCGGGCGGGCTCATCCTGCTCATCGTCAGCACGCGCGGCCTGCTGGACTACGAACGCAAGGCCTTCTCGCTGAGCGAGGACTTCGGCGTGGTGCCGCTCGGCCTGCCGCTCATCGCGGGCCCGGCCGTGCTCTCGGCCGTGCTGGTGCTCAAGGACACGGCCGGGCTCTCCGCCACCGTGGTGGCCATGACGCTGTGCACCTACCTGACCTACCTCTCCATGCGCCACGTGCGCGGGGTGGTGCGGGTGCTCGGCAAGCGCGGCATCCGCGCGGTCTCCAAGCTCATCGCCCTGCTCCTGGTGGCCTTTGCCGTGCACATGATCCGCGTGGGATGGCAGACCCTGTGAGCGAGGCGCTCGTCACCCCCGCACCCGGTCCGGCCTCCGGGCCGCTGTCCGGCAAGACGCGGCGCATGCGCGCCAACGGGCTTTTGCTGCTCACCGCAGCCATCTGGGGCGCGGCCTTCGTGGCCCAGCGCGTGGGCATGGAGCACATCGGCCCCATGGCCTTCAACGGCATCCGCTTCACGCTGGGGGCCCTGGCCCTGCTGCCGCTGGCCGCGCGCAGCGCGGGCACGGCCGAGCGTCCGCTCGGACGGCGCGGCGCCCTGCTCGTGTCCCTGGCCGCGGGCTGCGTCCTCTTCCTGGGCGCCAGCCTGCAGCAGTGGGGCATCGTCTACACCACCGCGGGCAAGGCCGGGTTCATCACCGGACTGTACGTGATCCTCGTGCCGCTGCTCGGCCTGTGGTTCGGCCAGCGGCCGGGCATCGGCTGCTGGATCGGCGCGCTGCTGGCCGTGGCCGGGTTGTACCTGCTTTCGGTCGAGGGCGACTTCTCCATGCAGTGGGGCGACGTGCTGGTGCTCATAAGCGCCCTGTTCTGGGCCGTGCACGTGCTGCTCGTGGGCGCGGTCTCGCCGCGCATGAACCCGGTGCGCTTCGCCATGGCCCAGTACGCGGTCTGTGCGCTGCTGAGCCTCGTTTCGGCCTTCTTCCTGGAGGAGACCACCCTCTCCGGCGTCACGGCCGCGGCGGTGCCCATCCTCTACGGCGGGCTCATGTCCGTGGGCGTGGCCTACACGCTGCAGGTCGTGGCCCAGCGCGACGCACACCCGGCGCACGCGGCCATCATCCTGAGCCTGGAGGGGGCGTTCGCGGCCCTGGCGGGCTGGCTCCTGCTGGACGAGGTCATCCCTTTGCGCGGCCTCGTGGGCTGCGGGCTCATGCTGGCGGGCATGCTGGCCGCCCAGGCAGACGAGCTGCGCCGTCCGGCCTGAGCTCCCCGCGGCGTCTTCCCTCCCTTTCCGGCGTGCCCGGGCCCGGGATTTCGGCGCCCGGCGGCGGGATGCGGCCCGGTGATTTTTCTCTTGCGCGCCACGCCCATTCCTCCATAGTCTGAAATTTCGCCCAATGTTCAGCGGCGCATCCGCGCCCGAAGGAGGACGCCGTGCCCACCACGCACGCAACCCCGTACGACGTGATCATCGTCGGCGCTGGCCCTGCCGGGCTCTTCGCCGCCTACCACCTGGCCGAGCACTCGGACCTTTCGGTCCTGCTCATCGACAAGGGCAAGGGCCCGGACAAGCGGCGCTGCCCCATCGCCCAGCAGACCTACAAGGACTGCATCAAATGCTCGCCCTGCCACATCCTGGCGGGCGTGGGCGGGGCCGGGCTGTTCTCGGACGGCAAGCTCAACTTCATCCATATCCTGGGCAAGACCGACCTCACGCAGTTCATGTCCGTGGACGCGGCCAAGGCGCTCATCGACGAGACCGAGGCCATCTTCAACCGCTTCGGCATGGACGGCCCGGTCTACCCGACGGACATGGACGCGGCCAAGCGCATCCGCCAGGAGGCGCGCAAGGCGGGCATGGAGCTGTTGCTCATCAAGCAGAAGCACCTGGGCTCGGACAACCTGCCCGGCCACATCCAGGGCATGCACGACTACCTCACGGCCAAGGGCGTGACCATCCGGACCGGCGTGGAGGTCAAGGACGTGGCCGTGTCCAGGGGCCGCATCGCGGGCGTGGTCACGGCCGAGGGCGAGTACGCCTGCAAAAACGTCATCCTGGCCCCGGGCCGGGTGGGCGCGGAATGGGTCGGCGGCGTGGCGCGGCGCCTGGGGCTGCACCTGGGCCAGCGCGGCATCGAGGTCGGCGTGCGCGTGGAGACGCACAACGACATCATGAACGACATCACGGACGTGATCTACGATCCGACCTTCTTCATCCAGACCCAGAAGTACGACGACCAGACGCGGACCTTCTGCACCAACCGCGGCGGCTACGTGGCCATGGAGAACTACCAGGACTTCGTCTGCGTGAACGGCCACGCCTACATGCACAAGAAGAGCGAGAACACCAACTTCGCCTTCCTCTCCAAGGTCATCCTCACCGAGCCGGTCACGGACAACCAGGCCTACGGCGAGTCCATCGGCCGCCTGGCCTCGATCATCGGCGGGGGCAAGCCCATCCTGCAGCGCTTCGGCGACCTCAAGCGCGGCCGCCGCTCGACGTGGAACCGGGTGCGCAAGGGCTACATCCAGCCCACCCTGACCGACGTGACCTGCGGTGACATCGCCATGGCCCTGCCCGAGCGCATCCTCACCAACCTCATGGAGGGGCTCTTAAAGCTCGACGCGGTGGTCCCGGGCGTGGCCAACGACGAGACGCTCCTCTACGCGCCGGAGATCAAGTTCTTCGCCACCCAGGTGGAAACGGACAACGACTTGCAGACCGCGGTCAAAGGCATGTATGTTGCGGGCGACGGCCCCGGCGTGGCGGGCAACATCGTCTCCGCCGCGGCCACGGCCCTGGTCCCGGCCAAGGCCATCATCGCGAAAAGCCAGGGAGGGGAATCGTGAAATACATCCTGTTCGAGGATTTCGCGGGCAAGTCAGTGCCCTTCATCTTCCCCGAGCGCATCGCCTTCGACGAAATGCGCGAGCAGATCCCCTATTCCACCGTGCGCTCGGCAGGCTACGTGAACCTGGCGACCGACGGCTTCCACTGCTACGGCGAGGCCAAGGAGCTGGACGCCGTCGCCCATCCGGACGACGCCGCGACCATCGCCCGCCACTTCGAGGGCTGAACCGCGGACGGGCTCGGCCGGGGGGCGGGGTCCGCGCAGCGGAGCCGCGGATATATTGCGGACCGCCCGCGCGATATCCGCGCGATATCCGCGAGATATCTGCAAGATATCTGCGACATATCAGGGTAAACCCTACTTGTACGGAGGAACGGCCGGGCTTACGTTCGTGAGGGGCGCACAGCGCACAATGCCGGATGCGCGGCCGAAGGCCGCGAGGGGGGAACCATCTTGGCATCCATCTTCGCTCAAACGGCGTACATGCCCATGCCCAACGTCATGTCCGAAGGCGACATCGCACGCAAGGTCTCGCGCCTGCCCGGCTCGAGCTGCCGCCTGGACCCCGGCGACGGAGTCCAGCTGATCCTGCGCTGCCTCAAGGGCAAGCTGGAGGGAAGGTACGTGGGCACGGACATGGAGAGCCTGCTGCTCTTCAGCCTGCCGCTCATCCCGCGCATCAAGGAGCGGCTGCTCGTGGACAACGGCGTGGTGATCAAATACCAGCGCCAGGGCGGCATCTACCAGTTCCAGTCCCACGTGCTGCGCATCATCCTGCGCCCGACACCGCTGCTCCTGGTGGCCGTGCCCTCGCTCCTCTTCCGCATAGACCTGCGCACCGCGCCGCGCATCTCCTGCATGCTGCCCATGTCCCTGCAGGGCCGCTTCGGCGAGCACGAGGGCGTGATCTGCGACCTCTCCGAGCACGGCATCCGGGCGCGCTTCAAGCTCACCGGACCGAGCGGCCTGCGCAAGGTCCAGGCCGGGGACTCGCTGGTGTCCACCTTCAGCCTGGGCGACTTCGGCGAGATCATGGCCGGGGTGACGGTCAGGCGCGTGGAGACGCGCATGGACGCCGTGACGCTCGGCCTGCAGATAAGCGAGCTGGACGCGGACGAGGCCCAGGCCATCAAGGGCTACATCGAGAAGATCCTGTTCATCTTGAACTGAGCCAGAAACGGGAGACGGGGTGGACGCCGAGATATCCGGGGCCTACGCCACCTACACGGAGCGCGTGCGCGGCATGGGCGGCTCGGCCCGCGAGGACCGCGAGCGCCTGCTCTGGTTCGCGGTGCGCGTGGGAACGCAGTACCACGTCCACGCCCTGAACGACCGCATGCAGGTCTCGAGCATCAAGCGCATCATCCCCGGCGGCGAATTCGACGGGATCTACGCCCCCGAGCCCGAGATCTGGGCCCAGTACATCGAGCCCCTGGTGCGCTCGCTCAGCGCCAAGCTGGGCGAGGAGGACGCGCTCGTCGACCTCTCCGCCGTTGCCCCCGAGGAGAAGGGTCTGCTCAAGGCCCTGCAGATATCCGTCCCCGGCGCCGGGAGCGGCAAGTTCGCCGCGGCGCGCAGCCTGCTGCGCAAGGCCGTGGACCGGCCGCGCGACATCATCCTGCGCCAGACCAGGGAGTGCAACGTCCTGGGCATCGCGCTGCGCAAGCAGAAGGACCTGGACGGCGCGCTCGAGCACTACCACAAGGCCGTCCGAGCCACGCCGGAGGACGAGCACCTGCTCTTCAACATGGCCCGCGCCTATTTCGAGAAGGGAGAGATGGACGAGTGCCGCAACCTGCTCGAGGAATGCCTCGCGCGGCGGCCCGACTTTCCCGAGGCCCAGGCCTTCCTGCGCTACCTCGACGCCAGGCGCTGAGGCCGGGCCCGTCCCGGCCCCGTCGGCCCCGTCGGCTCAGGCGCCCCGCTCCGCCTCGGCGATGGCCTGGCGGTGCGCGATGAGATGGTAGCGGAAGACCCAGCCCCCGAGCACCGGCACCTCGCTGCCGCCCTCGAGCCTCTGCCAGACGAGCCTCCCCTCGCCCTCGTCCACGGCGAAGCCCTCGATGCGCAACCCCACGTCCTCGTAGCCTTCCCTGCGCGGCGACTCGTTGCGCACCTCGCAGGCAAGCCAGTGGCGGGCGGGATCGCCGCTGCCGGGGTCGGTCAGGTCGAGGCAGACCACGACGTGGCGGCTGACCTCGGCCATGTCCCGCCCGCCGGGCGGCACGGGCACGTTGCCCAGGCGCAGGCCGTTGCCCGAGAGGTCCAGCAGGCGCACGCTCCCGCCCTGGCCCTTGCGCCAGGAGAGCAGCGGCTTGCCGAGCGTCGCGGGCTCGAGCGGCTCGCCGGAGGCCATCGGCCCGGGGGTCCAGGCCTGCACGCCGAGGAGGTAGCCGTCCGGCACCACGGTGCGCAGCGCGGAGCGGCGGGAGTAGAGCTGCATCTCCGCGGGCACGGCCAGGACCACGTAGCCCTGGTCCTCGGCCTTGTGGCCCACGTCGAGGATCTGGGTGCGGAAGCTGTAGAAGCTCATGCCCTGCTGGGTCTTGCCGGTCACGTAGCCCTCGGCGGTGAGTCCCACGAGGACCTTGCTGGGCCGGACGTTGGCGGGCAGTTCCACGGTCATCCTGTCCGGGGTGACGTCCAGGACCATGGTGGAGAGCAGACGGTCCTCGAGCAGGCCGTGGCGGATGCGCATCTCGAAGCGGTGCTTGCGCACCGCGGCCTGCCGCAGGATGTCGAGGATCCCTTCCGGCTGGTTGACGAGCAGCGGATTGAGATCCTGGTCGCCGTGGCGCAGCCTGCGCGCCAGGATCACGGCCAGGACGAGAAGAGCGGCGACGATCAGAAGCCAGACAGCTATCTGCGACTGGTCGGCGAGCTGGAACAGCGAGTCCTTCACGTTTCCCCCTCCTTTCGTGCGGACCGCGGAGGTCGGAAAATTTGCCATCAGGAAGGTGCGGATGTCAAATCCGGACCGCCGGGACAGGACGGGTTTCGTCCGAAAAAACAGTCAATTGCAAGGCCGGGAAGCGTGGGGAGGCGGCGCGGGACAGGACGGCTGCACCCGGCGGAAGACGCGGCGGCGCGGAGGGTTATTTTTTCTCCTGCTCGGCGATCCTGGCCTCCCAGACCTTCTTGCCGATCTTGCGCCCCAGGTCCGCCTGCCGCGCCTTGAGCAGGGCCTCGGCGGCCTCCTTGTTGCCGGAGTTGTGCAGCAGGGTCGCGGACTCGAGGTCCCGCAGGTAGCGCTCGCACTCGCGCACGATGCCGGACAGATCGAGCGCGGCCAGCTCCTCGGAAACCCGCACGGAGCGGACTTTTCTGGTCATCATGTCCCCCTTGGCTTGCGAAATGCATTACGTTTTTTGAAAATGGTGTCAAGATATGCGCCAGACGAACCTCCCATTCCGCCTACATTCCCGCATGGCAACGCCGCGGGAACGGGCCTTGCCCCTGCAGTCCGGGCACGACCTGCGGAAAGGCTCCAGCGATTTCTTTTATGAGCATTATTGAATATCTTTTTGTATTACAAAAAAATAATTCATATCGCGGCAAAAACAGCTCCAAAGACGCCCCCTTGCCATAATCCGCGGGCCCGGCTACTTCTCGCGCAGGCCCAGGCGGCGCGGTACGTGCCGCCGCCGCGCACAGGACACGCAAAGGAACGCCCATGACGCCCCCGACACAGCTGACCCCGCTCATCGCCCCGCCCACCGGCCTCCACGGCGCGCACGACCTGCGCAAGGTGGCCTGCGGCATGATCCCGCACATGCAGTCCGTGCTCGAGCAGAGCGTCGCGGACGAGGTCCGCTTCCTGGTGCGGGCCAAGATGGTGCTGGAGATCACCAACGCCCTGGGCGTCGGCGGCGAGTGGGAGATGGACGTGGACGAGGTTCCGGCGGACGCGCCGGAAGCGGCGGGCAGCGACGTGCCGGTCGCCCTGCTCGTGTTCAGGCGCGGGGGCCGGGCCGAGGACGACCCGCTGAACCTGGTCTGAGCCCTGGCCGGACAGCCCCTGGGCCCGGCAGGATCAATTCTCCGCGATCATTCCTGGAAATGGCGCTGCAGGAGCAGCCCGGCGCAGACCCCGATGGCCGCGCCCACGATGTCGCTCGCCAGGTCGCTGAGCTGGCAGCCCCGGCCGGGCACGAAGAACTGCAGCACCTCGATGAGCAGGCCGAAGCCGACGAGCCCGAGGGACATGGTCAGGGCCCGGCTGCGGTGCAGGAAGAGGAAGGGCAGGGCCGTCAGCCAGGCCCAGTCCAGGGAGTGGGCCCAGTGGTCGTAGCCCACCCGCAGGAAATGGCCCGGCGGCAGGCTGCCGTGCGGGAAGAGCGCGCCGACGGCGGTGACGAGCAGCGAGACGAGCCAGACGGTGCGCGCGCGGCGCCGCCTCCCGCTGCGGGCGGCGGCAAGCCCCGCCCCTTGCATTTGCCGTGGTTCAAGGTACATTTTGCGCAGCCGATCCTTCCCGGAGGTTTTGATGGAACAGGAAATCTACGAAGAGGACCTTCTCGAGCTCATCGAGAACGTGCTCGTGCCGCTCGAAAAATATTTCGCCACCTTTGTCGACATCGGCATCGACGACCAGGAACCGCGGCGCGTCTTCATCGACGACGTGGGCAAGGCCGGGCTGGCCCTGACCAACCACGCCCAGGACGAGATCCGCACCGCGCTCGAAATGCTCTACCAGAAGGTCGGCCGGGTCAAGGTCCGCCGTGCGGGCTACCAGAACCGCATGGGCGTCCGCCCGCGCAAGATCCTGGACGTGGACATCGCCGGAACCGGCGTCGAGGAAGGCTGGGCCAAGCACTAGGCCCCTTCCCCTTCTCCCCTGCCCTGCCGGGCGACCGTTTTCTTCCTTCTCTCCTGCTTCGGCCCGCACCGCGGCCTCCCTGCGCGACCGCGCGGCCCGGCGCGGTCTTGCGCCCCCGGGCCCCGGGCCGCACGCGGACCGGGCCTTGCGCCGCCCGGGCGCATCTACAGCAGGTGCTTCACGCTGCCGTCCACCTCGTCGATCTGCGCCAGGGGCACGAGCACGTTGATCTCGGGCTTCAGGGCGTGGGACTTGCGGAAGTTGGCCAGCTTGAGCAGCGTGGCCTCGGTCAGCTCCTGGTCCGTGACCATGAGCAGCACGCCGTTGTCCGCCACCAGCTCCTCCTGCAGGACCATGCCCGGCCGGAGGGCGGAGAGCGGCAGCTTGCGCCGGGCGAAGCCCGTGTCGTCGCACACGGCCCGCTCGAAGGCCGGAAAGAGATCCATGTCGTACCAGCCGTCGCGCCCGCGCATGGTGTCCAGGGCGTCGTGCCGCTCGACGCCCGCCTGGGCGAGGGTGTCGTAGTCCAGGGCCAGCTTCAGCGCCCTGGCGCCCAGGGGCATGTCCGGCGCGGCGGAGAGCAGGGTGTCCTGCAGCTTGATGATCGCGCCCACGTCCTCGAGGTAGGGGATCTTGCCCAGGAGCTGGGCCGCGAGCTCCGTGTGCACGGAGTAGTCGCGCAGCTCGGTGGCCGATAGCTGCACGTCCTTTTCCTCACCGAGCTTCTGCGCCTTTTCCACCAGCTCCGGCGGCAGGAAGATCAGGCCGATCTGCGAGAGCATGGCCGCGGTCTCCACCTTCCAGAAGGCGGGCAGCCCCCGGCGCTTGTGCAGCTCGCGGATGAGCCGCTTGGCCCGCTCGGCGCGGCCGTAAGCCTCCGGGTTGGAGAGCGAGACGATCTCGGCCAGGAGCTCGACGCAGCCCTTGAGCGTCTTGCGCAGGAAGACCTTCTCCGAGGTCACCAGGCGGTACTGCTCGAGCGCCGCGTCCAGCACCTGGCCGAGCACGCGCGTCTCGCAGGGCTTGGTCAGGAAACGGAAGACGCTGCCCTCGTTCACCGCCAGGATGGCGGTCTCGAGCTCGGCGTAGCCCGTGAGCATGATGCGCACCGTGTCCGGGCAGAGCTTGGCCACCTTGGCCAGCAGCTCGATGCCGTCCATCTCGGGCATGCGCTGGTCGGCCACGACCACGGCGTAGGGTTCCTCCACCTGCAGCCTGGCCAGGCCGTCCATGGGGCTTTGCGTGGTCACCACCTCGAAGCGGCCCGCGAGGCTGCGGCGGAAGGTGGCCAGGATGTTCTCGTCGTCGTCGATGAACAGGATGCGGCGGTTCACGTCTCTCCCCCGTTCTGGTCCTCTGTCTGTTCCTCGCCCAGGTTCTCCCTGCATATCCGCCGCCACTCGTCCAGATGCTCCAGGCATCCGGCGGCGGCCAGATAGCCCTCGTCAAACCTGTCGTCCTCGCCCTGTCCGCCCGATATCTCGCGTTCCAGGACGTCGGCCGCGTGCAGCACGGCCAGGATGTCCAGGGCCGGTTCCCCGCTCCCGGCGAGGTCGTGGTGGAAGGCCACGGCCTGCGTGACCTCCGGGGACAGCGCCCAGAGCCCCATGAGATAGGCGCCGATCTCGGCATGGCAGACGCCGAACTCCTCCCGCTCCAGGCGGTGCAGGGAGGCCTGCCGCTCTCTGGCCCAGACCTGGATCTTGCCGTATTCCTCGGGAAAGTTGTCCATGAACAGGATCTTGCCGATGTCGTGCAGCAGCCCGGCGAGGAAGCACTGCTCCGAGAACTTCACCCCGCCGCGCGCGGCAAGGGCGATGTTGCGCGCGCAGCCCGCGGTGCGCAGGGAGTGGCGCCAGACGTTCGAAAGCTCCGCGGCCGCGGCCTCCACGGGCGACAGGGTGCGGAACAGCCCGCCGAACAGGGCCAGGGCCTTGATGATCTCCGTACCCAGCAGGCGCACGGCCTGCACCGGACTGGTGATCTCCCTGCCCTGGCCGAAGAAGGCGGAGTTGCACAGGCGCAGGATGGTCGTGGTCAGGCCCGGGTCCAGGGCGATGACCTCGCCCACGTCCTCGAGGCTCACGGTCTCGCTGGACAGGAGCTTCTGCAGCCGCAGGTAGACCTCCGGGACCACGGGCAGGGAGCGCATCCTGCCCACCATCTCCGCCAGGGCCGGATTGGTGACGACCTCCTTGAGCCGCGCCAGGGCGTCCACCGTTGCCAGCAGATTGTCCACGGTCACGGGCTTGAGGATGATCTGATGCGCGATCAAAGCGTATCGCACCATGTCGGACGGATCGTAACCGCCGGAAAGGATCAGGCGTGCGGCCCCGGGCTGGAGCCTGGCCACCTCGGCGAGCAGGTCCGCGCCGTCCATGTCCGGCATGTGCAGGTCGGCCACCACCACGTCGAAGGGCTCGGCCTCGAGAAAGGCCAGGGCGACCTCGCCCTTGGCCGTGAAGCGCGCCTCGGCCGCGCCGCGCAGGAGCATCTGGCGGCGGATCATGGCCAGCATGGCCTCCTCGTCGTCGACGAAAAGGACCTTGGGCGCCATCACTCGTCTCCCTGGGGCGGAGCCTCGCCTATGGGGATGCGGATATGGAAGGTGGTTCCCTCTCCCGGCGTGGACGCGAAGGTGATACTCCCCTGGTGCTGCTCGATGATGGCGTGGACGATGGACAGCCCCTGCCCGGTTCCGAGCCCCGGGGCCTTGGTGGTGAAGAAGGGGTCGAAGATCTTGTTCTGGTGCTCGGGCTTGATGCCCATGCCGGTGTCCGCGAGGGTCACGACCACCGCGCCGTCGTCCTCGCGCGTGGCGATGCGGATGCTCCCCTTGCCGCCCTCGTGCTTGACCTTGTCCGCTATGGCGTGGGCCGCGTTGACCACCACGTTGAGCAGCACCTGGTTGATGTCGCCCGGGCTGCACCAGACCATGGGCAGGTCCGGGGCGAGGTCCAGGTCCACGTCGGCCACGTGCTTCCACTCGTTGCGCGCCACCTCGATGGTCGTGTGCACGGCCTTGTTCAGGTCCGTGGGCCGCCTGGAGTTGCCGCCCGGGTGCGAGAAGCGCCGGATGCCCTGCACGATGGTCGCCACGCGCTCCACTCCCCCCTTGGTCTGCTCCAGGGCCGGGGGGATCTCCTCGCGGAAGAGGGCGAGCTCGCCCGCGGTCCTGCGCAGCGCCTCCCCGGCCGGGGGAGAGCCCGGGGCCTCCTCTGAGAGCGTCCGCGCCAGCCCCTCCACCGCGCGCTCGTAGGCCGAGAAGGCGGATTCGAAGAAGTCCACGTTGCCGCCGATGTACTGGATGGGCGTGTTGATCTCGTGGGCGATGCCCGCGGCCAGCTGGCCGATGGACTCGAGCTTCTGCGAGTTGAGTATGCGGCGCTCGAGCTCCTTCTGCCTGCTGATGTCGAAGATGACCTTGACGATCTTGAGCTCGCCCTGCAGCGGCGCTGTGAGCACGGTCATGGACACGGGGATGATGGCTCCGTCCGGCCTCTTCAGGCGCAGATCCTCCAGGGTCCTGGGCTTGGAGAGCAACGGCTGCAGGCCGAGCGGCGCATTGTGGTTGTCCAGGAAGCCGACCGCGACCGCGCCCGTCCCGAGCAGCTCCTTCCTGCTCCGCCCGACGATCTCCGCCGCCCGTTCGTTGCAGTAGACGATGCCCATGTCCTTCGGATCCACCACCAGGATGCCCGCGCCGATGCCGTCCAGGACGCGCTGCAGCATGGTGCGCCCCTCGCGCACCTCCCGCTCCTGGGCGCGCAGCGGCGTGATGTCCGTGATGCCCGCCACCACGCCGCCCAGCTCCCTGCTCGCGGTGCGCATCCGGGCGAAGGCCACCTGCAGGGTGCGGGGCTCCCCCGCCACGAGCTGCTCGATCTCTATGCGGCGCTGATCCTCGCCGCTCTCCACGAAGGCCTCGAGCCCCTCGGCGAGCCAGGGAACGACGTCGCCGGTCCTGGCGCCGCTGAACCTGTCGCCTTGACAGTCCTTCAGGGCTTCGGAGCAGACCTCCCCGTAGTCGCCCGACGAACGGTCGATGGTGTCGGCTATCAGCCGCCCTCCGGCCAGGTTGCAGGCGCGGATCTCGCGCTCGGGACCGAAGATGAAGACCGGCGCGAAGGCGTTCTCGAAGGCCGCCTGGTAGGTGTTCTTCTCGCTCGTCAGGAGGCGGTTGGCCGCCTGCAGCTCGGCCAGGCGCTCGTCCGCGCCGTGGCCGATCCATTCCTCGACCATCCCGAGCTCCACGCGGTCGAAGAAGCGGCTCACGAGCAGGCCGAAGGCCTCCGCCTCCGCGTCCCCGGAGGCGAGGGCGCGCGCGGCCTCGAGAAAGCCCGAGCGGTAGTACTTGAAGAGTCCGAGGAACATGGACAGGGGCACGCCCCGTCCCCGGTGCGCCCGGGCCTCGGCGATGGCGAAATCGGCCGCCGAGCCTTCGGAGAAGCGATCCTCCGGCTCGAACTCGAGCGGGCTGCCCGCGACCAGGGAGGAGACCAGGGCGCGCCGCAGGCCCTCCACGGACATCTCCCAGGCCCCGCGGTGCATGGTCGTGCGGCGGGTGTAGCCCTGGCGCTCGGCATACTGCAGGACGCGCTCCAGGATGTCCTCCGAAGCCGCCTTGAGCCCTTCGGAGAGCCGACTCCTGGCTTCCTGCCCTATCTGGTCGGCGGAAAGCGGGGACATCTGCCGTGCCTCGCCCATTTCACCTCCCTGTTCCCGGGCTGCCTAGCCCCGTTTTTCTCCCACGGGCGCCTTGAGCCGCGTGATCGTGCGCAGCAGCTCGTCGAAATCGACCGGCTTGGCGAGATAGGCATCCATGCCCTCCTGCAGGAAGGCCTCGGAATCGCCGCGCATGGCATAGGCCGTGACCGCGACGATGGGCACCTGCCTGCCCGCCTCGGTCTCGCGGATGAGCCGCGTGGCCTCCATGCCGTTCATGACCGGCATCTGGATGTCCATGACCACCAGGTCCGCCCCGCCCTCGGCAAAGCGCTCCACGGCCTCGCGGCCGTTGCTCGCCGTGCTCACCTCGTAGCCGTGCTGCTCGAGGCCGATGCGCAGGGCGAGCTGGTTGATGCGGTCGTCCTCGACCAGGAGGATGCGCTTCCTGCCCGGTTCGGCCGCGGGCGGCGCCTCCTCCCGGGCCTGCTGCCCGTGAGCGGCCCGGCTGATGCGCGGCGCATCCTCGGCCGTCTTCAGGTCGAGGCGCACCAGGGCCTCGGTGCCCTCTCCCGGCAGGGAGGAGATGCACGCGTTGCCGCGCAGCAGCCCGACCAGCCGCTTGACGATGCGAAGGCCGAGCCCGGCTCCCTGGTAGCGGCGGGTGTAGGAGCTCTCCATCTGGGTGAAGGGCTCGAACATCTCCTGCAGCCTGTCGTCCGGGATGCCGATACCCGTGTCCACGACCCGCAGGAGGACCCGCATGGCCCCGGCCGTGCGGGGCAGGCTCGCCGCCTCCACCCGCACCTCGCCGCTTTCCGTGAACTTGACCGCGTTGCCCACGAGGTTCAGCAGGATCTGGCGGATCTTGGCCACGTCGCCGAAGACGATCTCCGGGATGTCCTCCTGCATGTGCAGCGTGAGCCCGATCCCCTTCTCCCTGGCCCCGTGCTCGAACACGGCGACGATGCTCTGCAGCACGTCGCGCAGCTTGAAGAACTCCTCTTCCAGGGCGGTCTCGCCCGCCTCGATGCGCGAGAGGTCGAGGAGGTCGGAGAGCAGCTGGGTCAGGGTGGAGCAGGACTGCAGGGCGATGTCCGCGTATTCCTGCTGGTCCGGGGCCATCTGCGTGGTGCGCAGGAGCTGGAGCATGCCCATGGCGCCGTTCAGCGGGGTACGCAGCTCGTGGCTCATGTTGGCCAGAAAGTCGCTCTTGGCGCGGTTGGCCGCCTCGGCCCGCTCCTTGGCCTGCACGAGCAGGGCCTCGGCCTCCTTCTCGCCAGTGACGTCCAGGGCGACGCAGCCCACCAGGGGATCGGCCCCCTCGCCGAAGGTCAGGGGAAACTTGATGGTGCGCAGGACGGAGGAGCGATCGCCCATGGTCACCTGCTCCTCGCGCTCGAGGGGAGCGCCCTGCCGGCGGACCTGGGCGGCGGCGTCCGAGAAGCGGGCCGCTGTCTCGGCGCCGAAGATGTCCGAAAGCGGCCTGCCCACGGACTGCTCCTCTCCCCGCCCGGTGAAGCGCTTCCAGGCCGCGTTGACCAGCACCACGCGGTCGCGGGGGTCGGTGATGCAGGACGGCAGGGGGGAGTTGTCCAGGAACCCGGCCAAGAGCCCGTGCAGCCTGGAAAGCTCCTTGTCCTTCTCGAAGGCCTCGGTCATGTCCACCATGGTGGAGAAGAGCAGCGTGCGGGACTTGATCCGGATCACGCTCGTGAAGACTTCCATGTGCCTGAGGCTTCCGTCGCCCAGGCGATGGATGAACCGGAAGACGTTGTGCTCCCCGCGCAGCACCTTCTGCATGCATCCGTGCAGGTATTCCGGATCGTTCATGTTGATCCGGGAAAGCGGCATGCCCCTGAACTCCTCGGGCGTGTAGCCGTAGACCTGGCTGGCCATGGCGTTGGCCTTGACCAGGCACTTGCGCGACGGGTCGATGAGCCACATGGGAAAGCGGCTCTGCTCGAACAGGCTGTCGTAGAGGGTCAGCTTCTCTTTGTAGGCGTCGCCCAGCTTCTTGAGCGCGAGATAGAGCAGGCAGGCGGTCAGGGCCACGAACAGCCAGCCCTTGATCGTCTGCAGGCTGGTCAGGAGGTGGGGGTCGTGGGTCACGAATTCCAGCGCCCGGTCCGAGAACAGGATCCAGGCGCAGAAGACGACCACGTAGAGGCCGACCACCCCCAGCGGGGAGGGGGGCCTCTTCTCCCCCAATTCCAGGTCCAGTCCGGCTTGCCCAGCTTGCCTCGACTGCCCGGATTGCTCGGACCGATTCATGTCCAACAGCGCCTCGGCATGAGTTGCGGCGGGATGGCGCCCGGAAATCGCGGCTGCGCGGCCGTCCGGCCTGTACCCGTTTTCCGCCCCTCCCCATGGAACCCTATAAGTTTCCGGATACCCTCTTCGCAGTGCCCGGGCAAGGAGTATAATCCCTTTGCCGAGCCCCGCGCTCGCGGGGCCCGGCGACCGAAACGCACCGGAAGGCTACTTCCGGCCGAGCTTGGCCTTGGCCTCGCGGCGGCGCGCGTGCAGGATCGGCTCGGTGTAACCGCTGGGCTGCAGGCGTCCCTTGAAGACCAGGTCGCTGGCCGCGGCAAAGGCCACGGACGAGGCGAAGTCCTTGGCCATGGGCCGGTAGGCGGGATCGAGCGCGTTCTGGCGGTCGACCACCTCGGCCATGCGGGCAAGCGTCTCGCGCACCTGCTCCTCGCTGCAGATGCCGTGGTGAAGCCAGTTGGCGATGTGCTGGCTCGAGATGCGAAGCGTCGCCCTGTCCTCCATGAGCCCCACGTCCGAGAGGTCCGGCACCTTGGAGCAGCCGATGCCCTGCTCCACCCAGCGCACCACGTAGCCGAGGATGGACTGGGCGTTGGTGTCCAGCTCCTCCTTGATCTCCTCGGCGCTCGGCCGCGTGCGCATGAGCGGCAGGGTCAGCAGGTCCGCGAGCCTGGCGCGGCGCTGTCCGGCAAGCTCGGCCTGGCGCTCGAAGACGTCGACATCGTGGTAGTGCATGGCGTGCAGCGTGGCCGCCGTGGGCGAGGGGACCCAGGCGCAGTTGGCCCCGGCCTGGGGGTGCTCGATCTTGGCCGCCACCATCTCGCGCATCATGTCCGGCTTGGCCCACATGCCCTTGCCCACCTGGGCGCGGCCGGAGAAGCCGCAGGCCAGGCCCACGTCCACGTTCCAGTCCTCGTAGGCCGCGATCCAGGGCTCGGCCTTCATGGCGCTCTTGCGCACCATGGGCCCGGCCTCCATGCTGGTGTGGATCTCGTCGCCCGTGCGGTCGAGAAAGCCGGTGTTGATGAAGATGATGCGGTCCGCCGCGGCCCGGATGCACTCCTTGAGGTTCACCGTGGTGCGGCGCTCCTCGTCCATGACGCCGATCTTCATGGCGCCCTTCGGAAGCCCCAGCTCCTCCTCGATGCGGGCGAACAGGGCGCAGGCGAAGGCCACCTCGTCGGGTCCGTGCATCTTGGGCTTGACGATGTACACGCTGCCCGCGCGGCTGTTGCGCAGGCCGCCCTCGGCCCTCAGGTCGTGCAGGGCCAGGGCGGCCGTGGCCACGCCGTCCAGGATGCCCTCGGGGATCTCCTCCCCGCGGGCGTTCAGGACCGCGTCCGTGGTCATCAGGTGGCCCACGTTGCGCACGAGCAGGAGGCTCCTGCCCGGCAGCACGAACTCGCCCCCGCCCGGGGCCGTGTAGACGCGGTCCGCGTTGAGCGAGCGCACGAGCTTCTTGCCGCCCTTCACGAATTCGGTGGACAGGTCGCCCCGGAAGAGGCCGAGAAGGTTCCCGTAGGCCTGGGCCTTGTCCTCGCCGTCCACCACGGCCACGGAGTCCTCGCAGTCGAGGATCGTGGTCACGGCGGCCTCGAGGATCACGTCCTTCACGCCGGACGGGCTCTGCGAGCCGACCGGGTGGGCGCGGTCGACGGCCAGTTCGATGTGCAGCCCGTTGTTCCTGAGGAGCACGGCCGAGGGCTCGGCGCCGCCCAGAAAGCCCACGAACTGCCCGGGGTCGGCCAGGGCGACGCGCCTGCCGCCCTGGAGCTCGACGACGAGCCTGGCGCCGTCCTCCACGAGGTAGCGCGCCGCCTGGGCGTGGCTGCCTTCGGCCAGCGGGGCCGCGCGGTCCAGGAAGGCGGCCGCGTAGGCGATGACCTTGGCGCCGCGGCCGGGGTTGTAGCCGAGCCCCTTCTCCGCGCCCTGCTCCTCGGGGATCACGTCCGTGCCGTAGAGCGCGTCGTAGAGGCTGCCCCAGCGCGCGTTGGCCGCGTTCAGGGCGTAGCGGGCGTTGGTCACGGGCACCACGAGCTGCGGACCGGCGATGGTCGCGATCTCGGGGTCCACGCCCTCGGTGGTGATGGAAAAATCAGGCCCTTCGGGCAGCAGATAGCCGATTTCGCGCAGGAAGGCCTCGTAGGCCCCGGCGTCGTGCGGCTTGCCCGCGTGCTCGCGGTGCCAGCCGTCGATGGCCGCCTGCAGCTCGTCACGCCGCGCGAGCAGCTGCCGATTGCGCAGCTCGAAATCGTCAACGACCCGTTCCAGGGCCCCGAAGAAGCCCTCGGTGGTCAGTCCGGTGCCGGGGAGCGCCTCCTCGAAGAAATCGTGGAGTTCCTTCGCAACCGCCAATCCGCCGACCTTAACACGCTCAGCCATGTCGTCCTCCTTCCGCCTCCCCTCGGGCAATCGGGGAACGGAGACCTGGGAAATGCGTGCCGGGCGGCCGCCTCCGCCCGGCACGGGGCCTGTACGGGTACGGCCCGCCTCGCCCCTGGGCAGGCCGATACCACGGCATACACTTTCCCCCCCCGTCTTGACCAGCCCGGGGCGCGGAAAAGAGCACGGCGCGGCCGTCGCGGGACGGCTGGCAGCGGTTTCCGGACCGGAGAGCGACCGCGGGCGGCCCCCGAGCAAAGTATAATCCTCTGGTGACTTGAAGACTGCGCCGGGCTGAAGTATCATGTGGTCAAAGGCGGCGAGCATGCTTCGGCTGCCGGGGCCGTCCGCCCGGCATCCGCGCGCTTGGCGACCCGGTATCCGCCGCCCTGACAGGCAAGAAGAAGAGATCACATGACCCTGCTCACCGGCAGCCTCACCCTCCGCACCACCCCCAAGATCTCCCCCGAGGAGTTCAAGGGGCTCCGGGAGTTCATCTACGGCCTCACCGGCATCGACATCCCAGAACAGCGGCAGTACCTGGTGGAGAACCGGCTCGGTCCGCGCCTCAAGGAACTGAGCCTCAAGAACTTCGGCGAGTACCTGCAGCACCTGCGCTTCTCGCGCGACAAGCAGGCCGAGGTCGATCGCCTCTTCGAGCTCATCACCACCAACGAGACGAGCCTCTTCCGCGACACGCGCCAGCTCGACGTGGTGCGGGAGCAGGTCCTGGCCACGCTCATCGCCCAGGCCGAGGCCTCCGGCCGCAAGGAGCTGCGCATCTGGTCCGCGGGCTGTTCCTCCGGCGAGGAGCCCTACACCCTGGCGATCATGCTGCACGAGCTGTTGCGCGTGAAGATCATCGGCTGGCGCATCGACATCATGGCCCACGACCTCTCCCCGGCCATGGTCGCCAAGGCCAAGGCGGGCGTGTACGGCGAGTACTCCTTCAAGACCACGCCGCCGGACATCATCGAGAAGTATTTCATCAAGAAGCCCGAGGGCTACGAGGTTCACCCCAAGGTCAAGAAGCTGGTCCGCTTCGCCACCCTGAACCTCAACGACAGCGCTGCGGTCAAGGCGCTGCCCCGCTCGCACGTGGTCTTCTGCCGCAACGTGATCATCTATTTCGACCAGGAGATGAAGCGCAAGGTTTTGGCAGGCTTCTACGACAACCTCCTGCCCGGAGGTCACCTCGTCCTTGGCCACTCCGAGACCATCCACGGCGTCTCGCGCGTCTTCACGCCGAAGCATCACCCCGGCGGAATCATCTACCAGCGCGAAGGATGAAGAGCATGGCAGCGACGGGATGGGGGCCGGAACAATGAGCACGATCAAGGTCTGCGTGGAATACCTGGAGCCGGGCATGGAGCTCGCCCTGGACATCAAGGGCGTGGACGGCAGCGTCCTCATGCCGCGGGGGCACGTGCTGGCCGAGAACGACATCTCGCGGCTCGCGGGGCTGCGCGAGGCCTCGGCCCCGGTGCGGCGCGAGAGCATCGCCGACGAGAAGGACTGGACCAGGCGCTCCTGCGTGGACTACGCGCGCCGCTTCTTCTACTACGTCGACGCCGACGACCCCTTCCTGAACGAACTTTTCCGCGTCTCGGCAGAGCGCGTGGCCAAGGCGCGCCAGCTCGGCTTCGAGCTGCGCTGCAGCGACGAGATCGCGGCGCGCAGCGTGGAGCACCTGAGCGACGTCTTCTTCAGCAACGACCTGAGCATCGAGAGCCTGGTCCTGCACGAGACCAAGCTGGCCTCCTTCCCGGACATCTACTTCAAGCTCAAGCAGGTCATCGACAACCCGGCGAGTTCCGCCAAGGAGATCTCCCAGGTCGTGAGCTCGGACGTGGCCCTGGCCGGCAAGCTCCTGAAGCTGGTCAACAGCCCCTTCTTCGGGCTCTCCTCGCGCGTGGACTCCATCGAGCGGGCCGTCTCCCTGGTCGGCGCGCGCGAGCTCAGCACCCTGGCGCTCGGCATCACGACCATCAACTTCTTCAAGGACATTCCGCCCGAGCTCGTGGACATGCGCTCCTTCTGGCGCCATTCCCTGTCCTGCGGCGTGTTCAGCAAGCTCCTCGCGGCCTACCGCAAGCTGCCCTCCGAGCGCCTCTTCATCGCCGGCCTGCTGCACGACGCGGGCCGCCTCGTGCTCTTCAAGGACATGCCCTACGCCTCGGTGCAGGCGCTCATCTTCGCGCGCAGCAACCTGCTGCCCCAGGTGGTGGCGGAGCGGGAGATATTCGGTTTCAACCACGCCGAAGTGGGGGGACGCCTGCTGGCCGACTGGAGCTTCCCCGAGGCGCTGGTGGCCACCGTGGCCCACCACCACGACCCGCACCGCGCGCCCGAGCCCGTGGAGGCGGCCGTGGTCCAGATCGCCGACCTTTTGGCCAACGCCGCCGAGATCAGCTCCGGAGGCATGTACATGCTGCCGGCCATGGCGCCCGAGGCGACCAAGCTGGCCGGAATCCCCGCACAGGACATCTCCCGGCTCATGGCCGCGCACGACGAGGCCATCGAGGAGCTGACCAAGGCCCTTCTCTAGCAGGCCCGAAGGGGCTGCCGACCATGCGCTACGACGTCAACTTCATCAATCCGTTCCTGTCCGCCGTGCTCAACGTGCTGGCCACCATGGCCCAGGTCGTGGCCCTGCCGGGCAAGCCCTACATCAACACCAAGGGCCTGGCCGTGGGCGACGTCACCGGGCTCATCGGCGTGACCGGCTACACCACCGGGACCATCTCCGTGACGCTGTCCAAGGGCGCCATCCTGGCCATCGTCAACAACATGCTCATGGAGAGCTACACCGACATCAACGCGGACATCGCCGACGCCGTGGGCGAACTGACGAACATGATCGCGGGCCAGGCCCGCGCCAAGCTCTCCGAGCAGGGCATGAGCTTTTCGGCCTCCACGCCCTCGGTGGTCGTGGGCATGGGGCACAAGATCCAGCACGTGGCCAAGGCCCCCATCCTGGCCATCCCCTTCACCACGGACCACGGCAACCTCGTGATCGAGGTCTGCTTCGCCGATCCCGAGCCCGACGGCGCCAAGCCCGCCGCGCCCGCGGCCGATGCCGCGGCCGCCCCGGCCTCCGAGTCCGCCCCGGAACAGGCCGCGGAACAGTCCCCCAAGGACGCCTGACCCTGCGGCAGCCCGCCTGCCGCGCCTGCCCGGACGCCCTTGAACAGCGGGCCGTTTGCGGCTAAGTGAAGCAACCCTCAACGCAACCGGACGGCCGCACCATGCAGATACGAATTCCCTTTCTCGGCATTCCCTCCCCCGCCCCGCTGCAGGGCCTGCTCGAGCACTACGAGCCCGTGGCCAAGGGGCTCTCGGTCATCGAGCGCGCCCTCAAGGGCTACCTGCACGGCGGCACGAGCAAGGGCTTCATGGCCCTGGCGGCGGAGATGGACAGCCTGGAGGGGGAGGCGGACAAGATCAAGCGCAAGGTGCGCAACCATCTGCCGCGCGGCCTGTTCATGGCCGTGGACAAGACGCTCTTCCTCAACTACTCGCGCGGCCAGGACGACATCATGGACCAGGCCCAGGAGGCCCTGCACTGGCTGGCCCTGCGCCACGTGGAGCTGCCGGAGAAGGTGCGCGAGGACCTGCGCGCCTTCCTGCCCGAGGTCACGCGCAGCGTGGCCATGCTCCTGCCCGCGCTCAAGGGGACCGTGGCCCTGGTGCTCGGGCGCGGCCCCAATGGAGGCGCCGACCGCAAGCAGCTCAAGGACGACATCCACAACGTGCGCGAGCAGCACATGCGGGTCGTCAAGGCGCGCTTCCGCCTGGTCAGCGACGTCTATTCCTCGGAACTGGACTTCAAGGACATCTACCAGATCATCCACTTCGTGGACTGCCTGCAGGGCATGAGCCATAGCGCAGAAGGCTGCGCCGACGTGCTCAGGGCCATGATCGCCCGCTAGGCGCAGGCGCTCCTTTCCCACTCTCCCCCGCAGTCCGGCCGCGCGCATTTCCGCGCGCCGCAAGGCGCGTTGCGCCGCGGCGGGCTTTCGCGCGGCCGTCCGCCTTGCCCTGTCCGTCGAGACGACCGGGCTGAACGGCTAGACGGCCAGCCCCAGCAGCTCGAGGATCCAGAAGCAGGTTGCGGCCACCAGGGCCGCGGCGGGAATGGTCAGCACCCAGGCCACGACCATGCTCTTGGCCACGCCCCAGCGCACGGCCGAGAGGCGCTTGGACGCGCCCACGCCGATGACCGAGGCGGAGATGGTGTGGGTGGTGGAGATGGGCGCGCCGAACATGGAGGCCGCGGTGATGACCAGGGAGGCCGAGGTCTCGGCCGCGAAGCCGTGGATGGGCTCGAGCTTGAAGATCTTGTGGCCCATGGTCTTGACGATCTTCCAGCCGCCCATGGCCGTGCCCAGGCCCATGGCCGTGGCGCAGGCCAGCTTGACCCAGGCCGGGACGACCATGCTCGGGATCTCGTGGAAGGTGAACAGCGCCAGGGTGATGATGCCCATGGTCTTCTGGGCGTCGTTCATGCCGTGGCTCGTGGCCATGAAGGCCGAGGAGACGATCTGCAGCTTGCGGAAGGCGCCGTTGACCGTTTTCGGGTGCGCCCGGACCACGAGCCAGGCCAGGCCGAGCATGATCAGGTAGCCCGCGAGGAGGCCCGCGATGGGCGAGAGCACCAGGGGCAGGATGATCTTCTCGAAGATGGTGGTGTAGTTGAGCACGCCCCAGCCGCCGTGCGTCACCGCCGCGCCGATGAGGCCGCCGATGAGCGCGTGGGAGGACGAGGACGGCAGCCCGAGGTACCAGGTCAGCAGGTTCCAGACGATGGCCCCGAAGAGCGCCGTGAGCACGAGCGTCTGCGAGCCCTCGACCATGTGCGGGTTGACGATGCCGCTGCCGATGGTCGAGGCCACCTTGGTGCCCACGAAGGCGCCCGCGAGGTTCAGCGCGGCCGCCATGATCACCGCGGTGCGCGGAGAGAGGACCTTGGTGGAGACGATGGTGGCGATGGCGTTGGCGCTGTCGTGCGCGCCGTTCGTGAAGTCGAAGATCAGCGCGATGAGCACCACGCCCGCCATGAAGAGCAGCATGGGATCATGCATTCTTGACCATCACTCCTTCCAGGATGTCGGCCAGGGCCTCGGCGGCGTTCACGGCCTCCTCGATGCGGTCGTAGAGGTGGCTCCACTTGATGATCTCGAGCAGAGAGGCGGCGGTCTTCTCGCTGTCGTCGTAGAGCTCGCCGAGCGCCACGAGCAGGATGGTCTCGCTGTCGTACTTGAGCGCCTTGACCTTCTCCAGGTGCACCTCGAAGCCCTTGCGCGTGGCGAGCCGCCCAAGCATGGCCGAGGTCTCCTCGATCATCTGCCTGAGGTTGCCCATGAGCTTTCGCGCCGGGTACTTGATGCGCTCCACGTCGTAGAGGCCCACCCGGGTGGAGATGGCCTTCATCAGGTTCAGCAGGTGCTCCTGGGTCAGGTTGATCTCGTGGATGTCCTCGCGGTCGATGGGCGTGATGAAGGTTCCGGCGAGCTGCGTGGAGATGTCGCGGCAGATCTTGTTGCCCTCGCTCTCCACGATGTTGATGCGCATGCACTTCTGCTCGACTTCCTCGAACTCGTTGAAGATGTCGAAGAGAACTCCCGCGGCCTTGACGAGCTTGCGGTTCTGCGCGTCGAAGAGCTCGTAGAACTTGACGGTCTTGGGGAAGAGGCTGAATCCCATGGTGGTCTCCGGCAGTGTCTTGTATCGCCGCGAGGGCGACCCGGCGCAGCGGATTTTACGAATTCGCGTCGAACCTGTTCCGGTTCGGTTACGGACGGGCAGGGCGTCCTTACCCCGGATTCGCCTCCATGAAAAGGGGCGCGGCAGGGCAGGTGAACCGCGGGTTCCGGCGGGCGGGGTCCGCCGGAAGCTGTGCGGCGCGGCACTGCGGCCTTTGCCGTGGACTGCTTGTTGCATCCGGGAAGGCTGCCAGGACAAATTTTCCAGGAGGACGGTGATGACGACGATCCAATCCGGAGATTCCCTTGGGGCGGCGGCCCGGCAAGAGATGTCCGTCTCCGGCGGCAAGAGGGCGGAGACCACCTTGCTGCGCTTCGGGGACAGCCTCGCGCAGGCGGTGCTCGTGGGCGACTGCTCGTCCCTCGCCCCCGTGCGCAAGCTCTCGGACGAGGAGGTGGCGAACCTGCACCAGGTCTTGATGGACCAGTTCAAGGTGCCGGCCGATCCCGCCCAGGCCGACAACCACCCGAGCAACACCTACGCCACGGTCGAGGTGGCCGGAAAGGTGGTGGCCACGATCTACAACTCCGGCTGCACCTCCACCTCGAACCGGACCTATGCCCAGGTGGCGAACCTGCCCAGCATGGGCGAGGGCGAGCACCTGACCGGCCCTGCCCTGGCGCAGAAGCGCGCCCGGGAGATAGCCGAGCGGCTCGGCGGGACCGTCCGCATGGCCGCCACGGCCGCGAGCCAGACCGCGTGGGAAAGCCGCCCGCCCGTGCGCTTCACCTACGACTACGCGGCCATGAACGCGGCCCTGGCGAAGTCCGGCTCATAGCTGCCGCCGGGATCCGCGCGGCCTGTTTCCGACTGAAAAGGTCGCATCCGGAAACGGCGGCGACTGCAGCGCCACTGCAGCCGCGCGCCCAGGCAACGGACTGCTGATGTTCAGGAAGCGTCCGGAAACGGCGCCGACCGGCTGCGAGACGGCCGCCGCGCGGCTATTGACGCATGCGCGCGAGGTCTTATAGTGCGCATTCCAGCCCGTACAAGGAGACACGCATGTACAAGATCGCCGTTCCATCCCGAGATGGTATGATTGATGAACACTTCGGCCACTGCCAGTACTTCACCGTGTTCACGGTGAACGACGACAAGGCCGTTGTGGGCGAGGAGACCTTCACGCCGCCCCCGCAGTGCGGCTGCAAGTCCAACCTGGTGGGCACGCTGCGCGACATGCAGGTCAAGGTGCTGATCGGCGGCAACATGGGCGACGGCGCGGCCGCCAAGCTGCGCAGCCACGGCATCCAGGTCGTGCGCGGCGCCGCGGGCCCCGTGGCCGAGGCCGTGGCCGCCTTTCTGGCCGGGAACCTCACGGACAGCAAGGAAGTCTGCCACAGCCACGAGTGCGGCGACCACGACCACGGACACGAAGACCTGTCCGCGAAGATGATCCACTAGGCCGGGCAGCCGCCTCGCGCGCCGCCCGTCCGCGCATGAGAGGCCCCGGCCTTTCCTGGCATTCCAGGAAAGGCCGGGGCCTCTTGCGTGCGGCGGCGCCCGGGCCTGCCCGCTCAGTCCGCGCGGCAGTAGAAGTGCAGGTTGAAGACGTCGCAGGGCACGGGCGCGACCTCGACGCGGAGAAACCCCGCCTCGCGCAGCATCCGCTCGGCCAGTTCGCGGCCCCACATCATGCCCAGCCCCGCGCCACCGTCCACCAGCCCCACGGGCAGGCAGTGCATGAGGCTCACGGTGTACAGGAACGGAGCCAGGGGATGGTCCAGGTTGTCCGCGAGCCGGGTGTGGGCCGCGATGTCCACCATGGAGAAGGCCCCGCCCGGCGCGAGCATGGCCCGGATGGCGGAGAGCGCCTCGGCGGGCCGTGTCTGGTCGTGGATGGCGTCGAAGGAGGTGATGTAGTCGAAGCCTGAAACGAAATCTTTTTCGTATGACGATTCAGCATCCATGGCGCTGCCGGAAAGCCGGGTGTCGTCCGCATCCGGCATGGCCGCGGCGTCGCGCACCAGGAAGCGGACGTTGGCGAGTCCCTCCTGCCGCGCCTTGTCCCTGGCCGCAGCCACGGCCTCGGCGCGGATGTCCAGGCCGGGGAAGGAGCTTGCGGGGAAGGCCGCGGCCATGAGCCGCACGGCCAGCCCCTCGCCGCAGCCCACGTCGCAGACGCGGATGCCCCGGCGCAGGCGCTCGAGAAGCGCCCCGTCCTCCACGGCGGGCAGGAAGGTCTCGAGGAGCAGGCGGCGCTGCTTGGCCTCGGCCAGCCCCTCCATGAAGGTCCCGAAGCGCAGGTAGTGTTCGTAGGCGATGCCCCGGCCGTCGGCAAAGGCCTCGACCACGCGGTCCAGGCCGCACTGCGCGAGCAGCGGGACCTCCTGGGCGTAGACGCCGAGGTTGGCCGGGCCCGCGCGCAGGGTCAGCAGGTCCGCGTGGCCGGGCGGCAGCAGGAACAGGTCCTCGCCCTCCTCACCCGGGACGAGCCGCACCACCCCACCCGCGGCCATGGCGCCCAGCCACTCGCGCACGTAGCGCGCGGAGAGCCCGGCGCGTTCGGCAATGGCCGCGGCGCCGAGCGGGAGGTCCGCCCCGTCCACGGTCGGGTCCATGGCCTCGAACAGGCCGCTTCGGTAGCCCACGGCCATGGCCAGCCCCAGGGCCGAGGCGTTGAGGATCCCGGTCATGCGCGCGGCAAAGGCGTCGCGCTCCGCGGCCCGGTCGCGCGGCGCATCTCTCGTCGCGTTGCGGCCGTCCAGCAGCCTTTCCGGGAGAGTCGTGGGGTTCCTGTCAAAGGCCATGGCTTCTCCCTGCCGCGCGCACGTGCATGCCGCGGGTTTCGGCGACGCCGGGAATCCCCCGGCGCGCGCACCGTCCGGCAAAGGCTCGGGCAAAGGCCCGCCGCGAAGGCTCAGACCTTGGGCGTGAAGGACGCCAGGTCCGCGATGCCCATGCTCTTCTCGAGCTCCGCGACCGTGGCCAGGGTCTTCTCGAAGCCCTTGGCGCCGAGCTGCTTCGTCTCCAGCTCCTCGAAGCGCTCGCCGTACTCCGCGTACTTCTCCGGCGACAGGGTCGCGTGGAAGGCCGGGAACAGGACCGTGTCCTCGCGCGCCAGGTGGGGGAAGTACATGCGCCGCAGGGCATGCAGGAGCTTGGCCGTCTCGTTGTGGTCGGTGGCCAGCTGCATGCCGCCCTTGGCCAGTTCCGCCAGCCGCGCGGTCACACGACGCCCGGCCTCGTGCTGGCTGAAGAGGATGCCCGAGAGCGTGGCCATGGGCCCGGAAGGGAAGCTCGCGAAGACGAACTCCTCCTCCATGCGCTCGTGGTAGTCCTGCCCGAAGCGGCGCATGACCTCCACGCCCTCGGCCAGCACGCCCTTGGGCGGGCTCTTGCCCGCCAGGAGATCTGCGGCCACCTCGTCGTAGACCAGGAAAAGGCGGATGAGCACGCCGTGCTCGCGCATCAGGTCCTCGTTGGCCGAGACCCGGACCTCGTCCCCGGCGGCCAGCGCCCGGCCCGGTCCCAGGACCGCGAGCCCGAGCGCGGCCATGCCGCCGACCAGCCCTTTGCGCAGGAAACGCCGCCGTTCCTCGTCCATGTGCCCCTTGGCGGGCGAACCCGCCGCAGAACGCGCCCCAATCCCGTGTGAGCCGGAATGCAACCCGGCATGCGAACAGGACATCACGCCTCCTCCCCGCGCCCTGGCGCGGGGCTTTCCACCCGCCATACCAGCTTTGCGCGGCCGAGGCCATGCCCCGGCGCGCCCACGGCCCCTCTCTGCCGCCCACCTTCCTGAGTAACGATGCATATTTTTATGGTTCAAGTGTGACCCGGGTGAGTACCAGGGCACATAATTACGGGTTATACCTTATAGCCCACACTCGACATGAACTTTATTTAGTGATCAGCCATACCTTGCCGATTTTTTAAATAACATTTAAATTTGAGGCATGCTTACCATGTCTGATCTTAACAATGGACAGAAGCCAGACTTCTGTATCGAAATTGATTTTCGGCCGAACACACCGAACCCTGAACGTATTTTCAAATTTGCTGCGTCATATATTGAGGCTTTACAACAAGTAGATTGGATGCTTGCTCAATCTATAGATGCAAAACTTCGTCCAGTATTACTTCTTGAAAAAGTCGAAAATGGATCAATAAAAGTTTGGCTCAAAGAATTTTTTGAAGCAATTGATGATGATGCTTTAAAAAAAATTGATTGGAGACCAGCTGTCGGTAAATATCTTGTAAAAGGAAAATATATTATACTTGAAAAACTTGGCGCTGCAAAAAAACTTGAAACGCGTGAGATGGTAGAACAGATCGCGTCAGACATTAATAAGCTGGCACAAGATACAAATGTTCTCCACATGCCTGCATATAGACCAATTTCAGCACGTGATATCGCTTATAGCGCGAAAGTTGTTAGCGATGCCACTTCGATATTGCAAGAAGGCGAAAGCGTTTCTCTTGTATCGGATTTTGGCGCAGCAACTGTTGGCAGTGATCTCTCTGTAACTCAAGAACAAATTGATCTCATCCTTGCTTCAGAAACCATTGAGAATACTAGCACACGCATATTGATGGTCCGGAGGCCGGATTTTTTAGGCAATGCGAGCTGGGAATTTAAATACGAAAAGAGACGTTTTGACGCTAAAATTGAAGATGATGGCTGGCTAGCTAGATTTCGAGCAGGAGAAATTGATATTCGCCCTGGAGATGCCCTGAAAGTAAAAATTTTCGAGCGCACCATTTACGATCGTAGTGGTGAGGTGCTTGATGAACATCGTGTAATTCTGAAAGTCATCGGCGTTATACGCGAAATAAGAAACACTTTACCAATTTAATCACCCTCCACAGACTAAGAGCAGCCGTTCATATTCTTGGAGAATGGAGAACCAAATTCATTCTCTGAGGCTCTCAGAGAGAGAGCACGCATTCCGAAATGTACATTAGCCTTGTAATCACAGCTGTTAAATGCCTTTATAAGATAAATACGCGTTCTTTCTTGCTGTGGGAATTTGGTACCCGGGGCGGGACTCGAACCCGCACGCCCGTTGCCGAGCTAGGGATTTTAAGTCCCTTGTGTCTACCAATTCCACCACCCGGGCTTGGACGGGTTCCCTATCCCGGTCCTGCGAAGGGCGTCAAGGCAAGGACGCCGACCGGCGGGAAGGCGGGGCGGCCTCCCTGCCGGTATTCCCCTTCTGCCGCCCACGCCCAGGCTTCTTTTCGCACGACCGCCCGGCGCGCCATGAGCGCGGGGGGTCGAGGCAGAGCCTCGCGCGGGAGAGTCCAGAGAGGGGCGCGCAGCCCCTCTCTGGTCCGGAAAAGAGCTGTGGCTAGGCGCGTCCTTTCCGCCACCCTCACCCCTTCCCCTCGCCTCTTTCCCTTACCTCGTCCTCTCGCTCCTTTCCCTTGCCTCTTTCCCTTGCCCCTGGGGCGCGGTAGAACGGCCCCATGCCTCTGTCCCTGCGCGTCGCCCTCTCCTCCCTGCGCGCCCATCGGCTGCGCGCCGTCCTGGCCATGCTCGGCGTGTTCCTGGGCGCCCTGGCGCTCACCGGGGTGCAGCACACCTCCATGGCCATGGTGCGCAAGGCCGAGATGGAGGTGGAGAAGTTCGGCCCCAACCTCTTCATCGCCCAGGCCGGGCAGGTCCACTTCTCCCGCTCCGGCACCCTGCGCCAGGGTGCCGCGGCCAAGACCTTCACCCTGGCCGACGCCGAGGCCCTGGCCGGGTCCCTGCCCAACGTCGCGGCCTGGGCGCCCTTCGCCAGCACGCAGCTGCCCATCCGCGCGGGCGCGCACACCGTGCCCTGCCGCCTCGTGGCCACCTGGCCCGCGTTCATGGAGGTGCGCAGCTTCCGCCCCGCGCTCGGCCGCTTCTTCAGCGAGGCGGAGAACGAGGCGCGCGCCAAGGTCGTGGTGCTCGGCCGAAAGATCGCCCAGCGCCTCTTCGGCCGTCCCGCTAAGGCCGTGGGCCGCGAGGTGATCATCGCCACCGGCTCCTACCGCGTGCTGGGGGTGATGGAGGAGAAGGGCCGCGACCTGGCGGGCGACGACCAGGACGAGTCCGTGCTCATGCCCCTGAACACCTATCTGCGCCGCGCGGCCAACCAGGACTGGATCAGCGGCGTGTACATGCAGCTCGCGCCCGGCACGGAGGGCGAGAACCTGAAGGAGTCCGCCGCGCGCCTCCTGCGCGCGCGCCACGCCATAGGCCCGGTGGAGAAGGACGACTTCTCCCTGATCACGGCCAAGGAGAGCATCAAGCTGCAGAAGCAGGCCCTGGACCTCGTCTTCACCCTGGGCGTCATCTCCTCCTCGGTCTCCTTCGCCGTGGGCGGGCTCGGCATCCTCTCGATCATGGTCCTGCTGGTCCGCGCCCGGCGGCTCGAGATCGGCGTGCGCCGCGCCCTGGGGGCCAAGCGGCGCGACATCGTGCGCCAGTTCCTGACCGAGGCCGCGCTCATGAGCGGCGCGGGCGGCCTCTTCGGCGTGGCCGCCTCGCTCATGCTGACCGTCTCCCTGGCCGTGGCGGGCATCTTCCCCTTCGTCTTCGATCCGGGCCTGGTCCTGGGCGCGCTGGCGGGCTCCGCCGCGCTGGGCGTGGCGGCCGGGGCCTACCCCGCGGCGCAGGCCGCGAAGGTGGCCATCCTGGACGTCCTGCGCGAAAACTGAGGATCCCCGCGCACGATCGGAGCCTTGCCGCGCGGCGTTCAGCCGATGCCCCGGGGCCCCCGCCTGTGCGACAAAATGACCCATCAACCGCTTGAACGACGTTTACAACGGGAGGGTTTCTGTGTAGATGCCACGCCCATGGGCACCAACGAACGGAAACGACGTGAACAGGAACGGATGCGCAGGGCGATCCTCGACGCATCCCTGGCGCTTTTCTCCAAGGGCGGCATCAAGGCCGTGTCCATGCGCAGCATCGCCGAGCGCATCGAATACAGCCCCGGCACCATCTACCGCTATTTCGACGGCAAGAGCGCCATCCTGCGCGAACTGCGCATGGGGGCCTTCGCCATCTTCTACGACCGCATGGCCGCGCTCGAGTCCGTCGCGGACCCGGTGGAGCGCCTCAAGGCCGCGTCGCGCGACTACATCGCCTTCGCGCTGGAGCATCCGGAGTACTACCACCTCATGTTCGACACGCCGGACGCGCCTTCCTTGGACGATCCGGACGGGATCTTCCCGCCCATGCGCTCCTACAGGAAGTTCCGCTCCTACGTGGAGGCCTGCATGCAGGCCGGCTGCATCCAGGGCGCGGACCCCATGGTCGCGACCATCTCCATCTGGAGCACCCTGCACGGCCTGGCCGGAATGCTCCTGGCCGGGACGTTGCGCATGATCCCCGAGGACCAGCGCCTGGGCGTGGCCGACAAGGCCGTCGAGTTCGCCCTGCGCTAGCCGCCGACGGGCTGCCCCGCCGACCCGCCATCCCCGGCCGAGGCCGGGCACCGCAAAAGGCCAGGCAATGAAGCTTTCGCGCATCTGCATCTTCCTCGGGGCCAACCCGGGAATCGATCCGGTCTACGCCGAGACCGCGCGGTCCATGGGCCGCGCCCTCGCAGAGGGCGGCATCGGGCTGGTCTACGGCGGCTCGTCCGTGGGCCTCATGGGCATCCTGGCCGACGAGGTCATGGCCCGGGGCGGCGAGGTCCTGGGCGTCATCCCCCAGGCCCTCTCGGACAAGGAGCTCGGCCATACGGCCATCACCCGGCTCGAGGTCGTGGCCTCCATGCACGAGCGCAAGGCGCGCATGGCCGAGCTTGCCGACGGCTTCGTGGCCCTGCCCGGCGGCATAGGCACGCTGGAGGAGATCTTCGAGGTCTTCACCTGGGGGCAGCTCGGCTTCCACAAGAAGCCCTGCGCCCTGCTCGACGTCCGGGGCTACTACACGGGCCTGTGCGCCTTCCTGGACCACGTGCGCGACCAGGGCTTCCTCAAGGACGCCCACCGCTCCATGCTCCTGTGCGACCCCGATCCCGCCCGCCTGCTCGAGCGCATGGCCGCCTACGAGGCGCCCACGGTGACCAAGTGGGTGGAGCGGCCCGGCCAGCTCTAGTGTGACAGATCGGAAGAGCGGTTCAGCAGGAATGCCGAGACCGGGAGCTAATATCGTATGCCGTCTTCTGCTTGAAAAA
>NZ_ATHV01000010.1 GCF_000422205.1 Desulfovibrio sp. X2 | reverse complement strand
CTGTTTCTTCGTCCCCCGCCGGGAACGGCGGGGGACGAAGAAACAGGCCCGATCTTCAAAAGCGCACGGAAAGATGCACGACGGACTCCCCTCACCGGCCCCTCACGCCCAGGCGGCCCGTGTTCGAAAGCCCGGCGCATGGCGAGCGCAGACGGTCGAGGCTGAGCCTCGCGGGGGAAGGTCCAGGAAGGGGCGCGCAGCCCCTTCCTGGCGGGAGGGTCCAGGGAGGGCGGCGCCCTCCCTGGAAAAAAACCGAACCGAGCCTAGATGCCCGCGGCGCGCACGTATTCGGCCAGGTCGGCCACGCGGCAGGAGTAGCCCCATTCGTTGTCGTACCAGGCCACGACCTTGGCCAGGGTGCCGTCCTGGACCGAGGTGAACTCCTCCTCGACGATGCCCGAGTGGGGGTCGCCCTTGAAGTCCATGGAGACCAGGGGCCGGGTGCTGTAGCCGAGGATGCCCGCGAGCGGCCCTTCGGCGGCCTCGCGCAGGGCGGCGCGCAGCGACTCGGTGGTGGCCGGGTTTTTCAGCGTGCAGGCCAGGTCCACGATGGAGACGGTGGGCGTGGGCACGCGCAGGGCGTAGCCGTCCACGCGCCCCTTGAGCTCGGGGATGACGAGCGCGACGGCCTTGGCCGCGCCGGTGGTGGTGGGGATGATGTTCTGCCCCGCGGCCCGCGCGCGGCGGAGGTCCTTGTGGGGCAGGTCGAGGATGCGCTGGTCGTTGGTGTAGGAGTGGATGGTGCACATGAGGCCCGAGACGATGCCGAAAGTGTCGTTGACGACCTTGGCCGCGGGCGCGAGGCAGTTTGTGGTGCAGGAGGCGTTGGAGATGATGGTGTGGCGCTTGGGGTCGTAGGACTTCTCGTTGACCCCGAGGACGATGGTGATGTCCTCTTCCTTGGCCGGGGCGCTGATGATGACCTTCCTGGCGCCCGCGTCGATGTGGGCCTTGGCCTTGGGGCCGGTGCGGAAGATGCCGGTGGACTCGACCACGAGGTCCGCGCCCATGTCGCCCCAGGGGATCTCGCGCGGGTCGCGGCTGGCGAAGCTCTTGACCCGCCAGTCCCCGGCCACGATCTCGCCCTCCTCGGCGTGCACGGGGAAGGGGGTGCGGCCGTAGTTGGTGTCGAACTCGAGCAGGTGGGCGTTGGTCTTTGTGTCGAAGAGGTCGTTGATGGCCACGACCTGCATGGTTTCGTGGTGGCGTTCGAAGATGGCCTTGAGGACCTGCCGGCCCACGCGGCCGAAACCGTTGATGCCTACGCGTAGCTTTTCCATGTCGGTCCTCCTAGTCCTCGAACGTCCGGTATTCGAACGAGGTGAGCATTTCGTAGTCCTTCTTGAGGGCCTGGTGGATGCGGGCGTTCTCGATGGCCAGGGCGCTCAGCGAGGCGATGGCGCAGAGGAATTCCTCCTCCGCCTTGTCGAAGGTGCGGGGCACGTCGGAGTAGACGCGCATGACGCCGATGGAGGCGCCTTCGACCTGCAGGGGCACGACGAGCACGGAGACGATGTTCTCCGCCTTGGCGGCCTCCTTGTACTGGAAGCGCGGGTCCGAGGGCGCGTCGGCGATGTGCACGATGTCGCCCGCCAGGGCCTGCTTGTCCACGGCGCTGCGCTCGACCTCCACGGGCCCCTTGCGCATGTATTCCTGGGAGAGCCCCTTGGCCGTGCCGGGCAGCAGGCGCTTGCCGGAGCGGTCCAGGAGGCGGATGGAGCACCCCTTGGCGCTCATGGCCTCGATGGTCTTTTCGGCGATCGTCGCGAGCACTGTGGCGGGATCGAGGCTCGAGTTGACCACCCGGGCCGTGGCGTAGAGCGAGCGGAAATAGGCTTCGTATCGTTCCATGGCTATCCTCCGTGTTTGGCCGTGTTCGGCTGCCGGGCGGCGAAGGCCGCCGCTCGCTATGTTTACCACGACATAAGTCGCATTGCGAGGGCAGCATGGAGTGTGTATCATAAAACTTTCGGTCGTCATCCCCTGTTCTCCACCCCCTGATCAGGCGCTCCGGCGACCGTACAGCCAGGCGGCCTCCCTCGGCGGACGGCCCGTTGCGGAAGGATTATGCGCACCCTCGGCATCCTCGGCGGCATGAGTTGGGAATCCACGCTGGAGTATTACCGGCAGTGCAACCGGGGGGTCGCCGAGGCTCTCGGCGGCCTGCACTCGGCCCCGCTGCTCGTCCACTCCTTCGATTTCGAGACCGTCGCCTCCATGCAGGCGGCGGGCGACTGGGAGGGCCTGGGCGCACTCCTCGGCGAGGCCGCGGCGGGCCTTGCCCGGGCAGGCGCGGACGGCATCGCCGTCGCCACGAACACCATGCACCTCGTGGCTCCTGCCGTGCGGGAGAGATCCGGGCTGCCGCTGCTGCACATCGCGGACGCGACGGGCCGGGCGGTGCGCGCGGCCAAGATGTCCCGCGTGGGGCTCATGGGCACGCGCTTCACCATGGAGAGGGGGGTCTATTCCGACCATCTGCGCGAGAACCACGGCATCGAGACCATCGTGCCGGACGAGGCCGATCGCGCCCTGATACACGCGGCAATTTTCGACGAACTCTGCCGCGGCGTCTTTTCCGACGCCACGCGGACCGCACTTTTCGCGGTCGTCGACCGTCTGGCAGCCGCCGGAGCCGAGGGCGTCATCCTCGGCTGCACGGAGCTGCCGCTGCTTCTCTGTCCCTGCGGGTCGGCGGCCGGGACGGCGGAGGCTGCGGCCGGACCGCTCTTCGACACCACGGCCCTGCACTGCCGCATGGCCGTGGACTGGATTCTCGAAAAGGAGACGCTTGCATGACCAGAGCCGAAGAGATCGTCGCGCGCCTGCGCGGCCTGAGCAACCAGACAACCAAGACCATCCGCACCAAGCTCGGCATGTCCACGGACCATGCCGCCTGCGTTCCCATGCGCGTGGTGCGCGGATTGGCCATGCAGATCCACCGCGACCACGCCCTGGCGCTCGAGCTCTGGGAATCGGGCCTGTACGAGGCGCGCGTCCTGGCGACGATCATCGCCGACCCGGCGCGGGTCTCGGACCCGATGATGGAGAAGTGGGCCGCGGAGAGCGACTCCTGGGACCTGACGGACCAGTGCTGCCAGAACCTCTTCTGGCGCACCCACTACGCCTGGACCAAGGCCGAGGAGTGGACGGACCGCCCCGAGGAGCTGGTCAAGCGCGCGGCCTTCGCGCTCATGGCCGTGCTCTCGCTCAAGCAGCGCCACGCGGACGAGGCGCAGTTCCTCTCCTTCCTGCCGCTCATCCGGCGCGAGGCGACGGACGAGCGGCGCCACGTGCGCAGCGCCGTCTCCTGGGCCCTGCGCAACATCGGCCGCGTCTCTCCCGCGGTGCGCGCCGAGGCCGAGAAGCTGGCCGAGGAGCTGGCCGGACGCGAGGAGAAGTCCGCCAAGGTCATCGGCCGCCAGGCGCAGAAGGCCTTCAAGAAGCTGGCCCCGCGCGGTTCCTAGAATCCCGCGCAGACACATTCCGGCCTTTCGCCCCGCACAGGCCCCGGCCTGTGCGGGGCGCATCCGGGCCCTTCCCCTGCACCCTGCGATGGGGTAGCCTGGGGCACGTTCGGCGGCCTGCGGCCGAAAGGCCCGCCGCTCAACGAAAACTCTTTTCATTCCATAGGTTATCACATGTCCACCTTCGTCCATCTGCACTGCCACACCGAATATTCCCTGCTCGACGGCGCCATCCGCATCGGCGACCTCTGCGCGCGCGCCATCGACTACGGCATGCCCTCGTGCGCCATCACGGACCACGGCAACATGCACGGCGCCCTCGACTACTACATGCAGGCCAAGAAATACGGCCTGAAGCCCATCCTCGGCTGCGAGGTCTACGTGGCCAACGGCTCGCGCACCGAGAAGAAGGCCGCCTCGCAGCGCGAGGCGGGCTACCACCTGGTGCTGCTCTCGCAGAACATGACGGGCTACAAGAACCTTCTGCAGCTCGTGACGCGCGGCCACCTGGAGGGCTTCCACTACAAGCCGCGCGTGGACCACGAGCTGCTGGCGCAGTACAACGAGGGGCTGATCGCGCTCTCGGCCTGCCTGGCGGGCGAGATCCCGCGCGCCATCATCTCGGGCGGCATGGACGAGGCCAGGAGGCTGGCCGAGCTCTATTCCTCGCACTTTCCCGGACGCTTCTACCTGGAGCTGCAGTCCAACGGCATCGAGGAGCAGCACCGGGTCAACGAGAAGCTGCTCGAGCTCTCGGAAGAGCTCTCCCTGCCCCTGGTGGCGACCAACGACTGCCACTACCTGAACGCCGACGACGTGGAGGCGCACGACGTGCTGTTGTGCATCCAGACCGCGGCGCAGGTGGACGACCCGAAGCGCATGCGGTTCGGCACGGACGACCTCTACTTCCGCTCCCCCGAGGAGATGGAGAAGGAGTTCTCCCACTGCCCGGAGGCCATCGCCAACACGCTGCGCATCGCCGAGCAGTGCGAGGTGGAGCTCGACCTGAAGACCCTGCACTTCCCGGTCTACGACCTGCCCGAGGGCATGACGCTCGAGACGGAGTTCAGGAAGCTCGCCAAGGAGGGCCTGGAGAGACGGCTCAAGCACATCCCCGAGGAGAAGCACCCGGACTACTGGAAGCGGCTGGAATACGAGCTGGACGTCATCTGCACCATGCAGTTCCCGGCCTACTTCCTGATCGTGCAGGACTTCATCAACTGGGCCAAGGACCACGGCATCCCCGTGGGGCCGGGCCGCGGCTCGGCGGCCGGGTCCATCGTGGCCTACGCCCTGCGCATCACCAACCTCGACCCCCTGCCGTACAACCTGCTCTTCGAGCGCTTCCTGAACGTGGAGCGCGTCTCCATGCCGGATATCGACGTGGACTTCTGCGAACGCAGGCGCCTGGAGGTCATCCGCGACTACGTCTCCAAGAAGTACGGCGCGGACTCCGTGGCCCAGATCACGACCTTCGGGAAGATGAAGGCCAAGGCCGTGGTGCGCGACGTGGCCCGGGCCATGGGCTTCGCCTTCGGCGAGGCGGACAAGGTCGCCAAGCTCATCCCCGAAGAGATGAAGATGACCATCACGAAGGCCCTGGACAAGGAGCCGGAGCTGAAGACGCTCTACGACACCGACGGTCGGGTGAAGAAGCTCCTGGACATCTCGAAGCGGCTCGAGGGGCTGTGCCGCCACGCCTCGGTGCACGCCGCGGGCGTGGTCATCTCGGACAAGCCCATGGTCGAGTACCTGCCGCTGTACACCGGGAAGAACGGCGAAATCGTCACCCAGTTCGACATGAAGAAGGTCGAGAAGGTCGGCCTGGTCAAGTTCGACTTCCTGGGACTGCGCACCATGACGGTCATCCAGGACTGCCTGGACAACATCGCGCGCCAGGGCAAGACCGCGCCGGACCTGGACACCCTGCCCCTGACCGACGAGAAAACCTACGAGCTCTACTCGCGCGGCGACACGGACGGCGTCTTCCAGGTGGAATCGCAGGGCATGCGCAAGTACCTGATGAAGCTCAAGCCCAACTGCTTCGAGGATCTCATCGCAATGCTCGCCCTCTACCGCCCGGGGCCGCTCGGCTCGGGCATGGTCGACGAGTTCATCGACCGCAAGCACGGTCGCGTGCCGGTCTCCTATCCCTACCCGACCCTGGAGGAGACGCTGAAGCCGACCTACGGCGTCATCGTCTACCAGGAGCAGGTCATGAAGACCGCCCAGGTCATCGGCAACTACTCGCTGGGCGAGGGCGACCTCCTGCGCCGCGCCATGGGCAAGAAGATCGCCGAGGAGATGGCCTCGCAGCGCGAGCGCTTCCTCATGGGCTCGCGCGAGAACAACATCCCGGACTCCACGGCCAACGAGATCTTCGACCTGATGGAGAAGTTCGCGGAGTACGGCTTCAACAAGTCCCACTCCGCGGCCTACGCGCTCATCTCCTACCACACGGCCTGGCTCAAGACCTACTACCCGCACGAGTTCATGGCCGCCCTGATGACCTCGGAAATCGAGGATCAGGACAAGATCCTGAAGCACATCAACACCTGCCGCGACAACGACATCCGCGTCTTCGGCCCGGACATCAACAAGAGCATCTACGCCTTCAGCGTGGAGGCGGGCAGCGAGGAGAACGGCGGCGCCAAGGCCGTGCGCTACGGCCTGGGCGGCATCAAGAACGTGGGCCAGGAGGCGATCCGCGACATCATCGAGAACCGCGAGAACGACGGCCCGTACACCTCGCTCCTGGACCTCTGCTCGCGCGTGAACCTGCGCAAGACCACCAAGCGCGTGCTCGAGCACCTGATCAAGGCCGGGGCCTTCGACTGCTTCGGCATCACCCGCGCCGCCCTGTTCGCGGGCATGGAGCGGGTGCACGCCCAGGGACAGAAGAAGCAGAAGGAGAAGGACTCCGGCCAGATGTCGCTCATGGGCCTGCTCGACGAGAAGCCCGCCTGCCTGCCGGGCCTCGGGCTGTCCTGCGAGGAGCAGACCATGGAGGAGTGGCCGGACGACGAGAAGCTGCGCTTCGAGAAGGACGCCCTGGGCCTCTACCTTTCGAGCCACCCCCTGCTCGCCTGGCGCCACGAGCTGCGCCGCCTGCGGCTGCCGAGCATCGCGGACTGCGCCGAGATGGGCGCGGAGACCGAGGTGGACGTGGCCGTGGTCATCAGCAGCAAGCAGGAGAAATACACCAAGAAGGGCGACAAGATGGCCATCTGCCAGGTGGAGGACCTGACCGGCTCCTGCGAGATGCTGGTCTTCCCCCGCGCCTTCGAGGCCATGCGCGAGCTCCTGGACACGGACCAGCCCCTGGTGGTCTCGGTGAAGATCGCGCCCACCGAGGAGGCCAGCGAGGACGCGCCCAAGAAGGCCAAGCTCTTCGCGGAGAAGGCCCAGCCCCTGAGCAAGGCCCAGGCCGCGGCGGCCGACCCGGTGGTCTTCCGCGTGGAGATCTGCGTGGGCCGCGAGGAGGCCCTGGACGGCCTGCGCGACATCCTCACGCGCCACCCGGGCGGGGCGCCGGTCTACGTGGACCTCAAGCTGCCCGAGGCCTACTGCCGCCTGCAGCTGGACGCCCGCTACTCCGTGAGCCCCTGCCCCGAGTTCTACAAGGAGCTGGACGCCTGGCGCGGCTCGCTCTCCCCGGCCACGGCCGGCTAAACGCTTCCTCGAGGAGACCCCATGCCCCCCTTCTGGACCATCTCCGTGCGCCTCGACTTCTCGGCCTCGCACTTCCTGCGCAACTACTGCGGCAAATGCGAGGCCCTGCACGGCCACAACTTCGGCGTGACCGTCGCGGTCACGGGCAGCGAGCCGGACCCGAAGACCGGCATGCTGCTCGACTACGCCGTGCTCAAGCGCGAGACGCGCGCCGTGCTCGAGGGGCTGGACCACAAGCACCTGAACGAGTGCCCGGCCTTCCTGGAAGAGAACCCGTCGAGCGAGAACATCGCCCGCTTCATCTACCGGAGCCTGCGCCCACGCCTGGCCCCCTGGCCCAACGTGCGCCTGAAATCCGTGAGCGTGGCCGAGAAGCCCGAGCAGTGGGCGGTGTACGAGGAGATAGGCGAGGAGAACGCGTGAGGCTTCTGCTGCAGCGCGTGCGCCGGGCGAGCGTGGCCGTGGACGGCGCGGCGGTGGGCGAGATCGGCGAGGGGCTTCTCTGCCTCGCGGGCTTCGGCCCGGACGACGGCGAGGACCTGCCCGAGCTGCCCCGCTGGCACAAGACCATCGACAAGATGCTCGACCTGCGGATTTTCCCTGACGAGGATGGCCGGTTCAACCGCTCGCTCCAGGAGACCGGGGGCGGGCTGCTGCTCGTCTCGCAGTTCACGCTCTACGCAGACTGCAGGAAGGGCAGGCGGCCCTCGTTCAGCCTCGCCGCGCCGCCCGACACGGCCCGGCGGCTCTTCGAGCGCCTCGTGGCCGAGGCCGAACGGCGCCTGCCCGGCCGCACGGCAAGCGGCGTGTTCGGCGCGGACATGGACGTCTTGCTCACCAACTGGGGCCCGGTGACCATCATGCTCGACGACGCGGCGCTGTGGCCCGCGGCCGGCTGAGCGCTTTACCAAATCCCGGCCATGACCTACCATCCGCCCATGCCCGAAAAACCCCGGACAAGCCCCACCGTGCCCGAGACGCCGGTCAGCGTCCTCGTGGTGGACGACACCACGCCCATCCGCCACCTCCTCAAGCGCATCCTGGAGGAGGACTACGAGGTGCACACCGCGCCGGACGGCGAGGCCGCGCTCGAGGTCTTCGCCCGCCTGCAGCCCGAGATAGTGCTCCTGGACGTGAACATGCCCCGCCTCTCCGGCCTGGACGTGGTGCGCGAGCTGCGCGCCTCCGGCGCGGAAGAGGCCGTCGTGATCATGCTCACGGGCGAGGACGACACCGCGCTCAAGGCCGATGCGCTGAACCTCGGGGCCAACGATTTCCTGACCAAGCCCTTCAACAAGGGCGAGCTCCTGGCCCGCGTGGCCGCGGCCGCGCGCCAGGTGGCCCTGATGCGCGAGATCAGGCAGGCCAACGCGCGCACGGCCGAGGACCTGCGCCGCATCGCGGCCCTGCAGCGGCGCATGCTGCCCGACGGCCTGACGCTCCTGCCCGGCCTTGCCGGGGAGATCTTCTACCGGCCCTCGAGCCAGGCCAGCGGCGACTACTACGACTGCGCCCGCCTGCCGGACGGCTCCGTGCGCATCGCCGTGGCCGACGTCTCCGGCCACGGGGCCAAGGCCGCCTTCTTCATGGCCGTGGTGCGCACCCTGTTCCACGCCGCGGCCGAGGACGGGCTGCCGCTGGACGCCTTCGCCCTGCGCGTCAACCGCCACCTGCACGAGCTCTCGGCCGAGGGCGAGTTCGCCACCCTCTTCGCCGCGGACATCGAGCCCGGGGCCGCGGCCATGACCTACGTGAGCTGCGGCCATCCGCCCGCCCTGCTCACGGACGGCGGGACGCAGCCGACCCTCCTCAAGGCGACCATGCCCCTGCTCGGGGTCATGGACTGCGCGGCCGAGCTCGGCCGCGTCGGGCTGCCCGAACATTTCGGCCTTCTGCTCTACACGGACGGCTTCTACGAATGGCGAGCCCCGGACGGCGGCATGTTCGGACTGGACCGCTTCCTCTCCCTGGCCACGGAGCAGCTGAGCCTGGCCGGGCCCTTCCTGCCCCTGTTCTACGAGCGGCTGTGCGGCCTGGCCGGGACCGATCCGGCCGAACACGACGACCTGACCGCCCTGTGGCTGACGCGGGGGCCCCATGCTTGAGTTCCGTCTCGAAACCACGGCCACCGCCCAGGCGGCGCGCCGCCTGGCCAAGGCCGCCGTGGCCGTGGTGGCCGACTCGGTCGGCCTCCCGGAGGTCGTGCACGACTTCGACCTGGCCCTGACCGAGGCCTGCGCCAACGTGGTCCGCCATGCCTATCCCAAGGATGCGCCCGGGCCGCTGCGCATCGTCGTGCGCCTCAAGCCCCACGCCTACGTGGAGGCCGAGGTGGTGGACGAGGGCAAGGGCCCGCCGTGCCAGCTCACGGGCGCAGTGCCCCTGCCCGAGGAGGAAGGCGGCCGCGGGCTCTTCATCATCAGGAACCTCATGGACTCGGCCTCCCTGGGCCGCGAGGACGGCCGCACCGTGATCGCCATGCGCAAGAACGTGCCCTCCGAGTCCTGGACCTGCCGCCCGACGCCCTAAACCGCCCCAACCAGGGAGACGACGGTGGCCGACGCGCCAAAGCATTCCCCGAGGAATTTTCCGGACGACGCCGCGCGGCGGCCCTCCGCCCTGTCCTACACGGTGGAGCCCGTGGTCGAGGACGGCAGGCTCACGGACCTGCGCCTGCTCGTCGCGGCCGCCGGGTCGGCCAAGGCCTGGCACCTGCTCGGCCGCGGCGGCGAGGAGACCGAGCTGCGCGCCGTGCGCGAGTTCCTGGCCGCGCCCTCGGGCCTGCCCGTGCTGCTCGGCGCCGGGCTCGGCCACGGCCTGGCCCTGCTCCTGCGCGAATGGGACGGCCCGGTGGCCGTGGTGGACAAGGAGAAGGCCGTGCAGGAGGCGGGAGGCGCGCGCGCCGCCCTCTCCGCGGAGGATGCGAAGCGCGTGCTCTGGCTGGATATGGAGGAGATCGGGGACGATCCCCAGGGCGAGGGGGGCGTGCTCGTGGCGCTCACGCGCTGGCAGATGTCGCTCGGCGGCCGCCCCTTCGCGCCCATCCTGCACCCGGTGTACGCGCGCCTGGACCGCGACTACTACGGCAGCGTGCGCGAGGCCCTGAGCGCGAGCAGGAGCTTCGACTTCTGGGCCAGGGCCCGCTACGAGAAGTTCCGCGAGTGGCCGCCGCGCGTGCTGCTCGTGACCAGCAGATACTTCCTCATGGGCGAGATCGTGGCCGCCTGCGAGCGGCTGGGCGCGCCCTGCCGCCTCATCGACATGGGCGCCAAGGAGGTCGGCCGGGCCGAGTTCGTGCAGGACCTCCTGCACGCCGTGCTCGAGTTCAGGCCCGACTTCGTCTTCACCGTGAACCACCTGGGCGTGGACCGCGAAGGCATCCTGGTGGACCTCCTGTCCCGCCTGGAGCTGCCCCTGGCCTCCTGGTTCGTGGACAACCCCCACCTCATTCTCTACGTCTACGAGCGGCTGAACTCGCCCTACACGGCCATCTTCACCTGGGACGCGGACAACATCGCCTCCCTGCGCGAACTCGGCTTCGAGACCGTGCGCTACCTGCCCCTGGCCACGGACGCGCACCGCTTCCGGCCGGGACGCCCGGGCCGCCCGGAGTGGAAGAGCCGCGTCTCCTTCGTGGGCAACTCCATGGTCACCAAGGTCGAGAAGCGGCTGGAGGCCGCGGCCCCGCCGCCCGAGCTGGCCGGGCGGTTCGAGGAGATCGCCGCGGGCTTCAAGGAGAGCGACGAGCGCTCCGTGGCCGCCTACCTGGCGGCACGCCATGCCGAGCTCCTGCCCTTCCTTAAGGAAATGGACACCGTGGAGCGCCGCCTGGCCTTCGAGGCGCTGATCACCTGGGAGGCCACCCGGCAGTACAGGCTCTCCTGCGTGCGCGCCACCCTGCCCTTCTCCCCGCTCATCGTGGGCGACGCGGCCTGGAAGCGCCTTTTGCCCGGCGAGGGCGACGCCTGGCGCTGGCACCACGAGGTCTCCTACTACGACGACCTGCCGGGCTTCTATCCGTGCTCCGAGGTCAACTTCAACTGCACGAGCAAGCAGATGAAGGGCGCGGTCAACCAGCGCGTCTTCGACGTGCCCGCCTGCGGCGCCTTCCTGGTCACGGACCACCGCGAGCAGATGGAGGAGCTGTTCGCGCCCGGCCGCGAGGTAGCCTGCTACGCCGAGCCCGGCGAGGCCGAGGACATGGTGCGCCACTACCTCGCCCATCCCGCCGAGCGCGAGCGCATCGTCGCGGCGGCGCGCGAGCGCATCCTGCGCGACCACACCTACGACCTGCGCGTGACCCAGCTCTTCACGGCCATGCGGGAGCTCTTCGGCCGGGCGGTGTAGTCCGTGGACAAGCCCATCCTCGTCCTGCAGATGCAGCGCATGGGGGACCTGGTCCTGACCTTCCCCCTGCTGTTGTGGCTTAGGCGCCTCCACCCCGGACGCGAGATCTGGGTCGTGGGCGAGGAGCGCTTCTTCTCCGGCATGTACCCGGTGAGCCCCGAGGCCGTGTACTTCCCCTGGACAGCGGCCGAGCGGCTGGCCACGCGCGGATATTCCCTGGTCCTGAACCTGAGCCACCGCCCGGAGGCCGCGGCCCTGGCGGGCCGCCTGCGCGCCGACGAGGTCATAGGCCCCCACGACGACGCGGGGGGCGTGCGGCGCATAAACGGCGCCTGGCAGCTCTACCGGGCGAGCCTCACCGGCTGCAACCGGCACAACCGCTTCCACTGGGCGGAGCTGAACGCCCTGGACTGCGTGCCCCTGGCCCACATCGCGGCCACCCGCTTCGACCCGCCCCGCCGCCTGCCCCCGGCCGAGCGCTCGGTGGGCATCTTCGTGGGCGCCTCGGATGCGGCCAAGCGGCCCTCCCCGGACTTCCTCGCTGCTCTCGCGCGCGAGTGCCTGCGCCGCGGGCTTCGCCCCGTGCTCTTCGGCGGCCCGGGCGAGACTGAGATCGCCGCCGCGGTGGCCAGGGGCGCGGGCGAGCGGCTGCTCGACCTCTCGGGCCGCCTGTCGCTGACGGAATTCGTGGCCGTGGGGCAGTCCATGGCCCTGTTCCTCACCCCGGACACCGGCCCCATGCACCTTGCCGCCTGGAGCGGACTTCGCACGCTCAACCTCTCGCTCGGCAACGTCAATCCGTGGGAGACCGGGCCCTATCAGGCGGGCCACCACGTGCTGCGCGCCGCCATCTCCTGCCGCGGCTGCTGGCAGTGCGACCGGCCCGCCCTGTGCTGCCACGACCACTTCAATGCCCGTCGCACGGCCCTGCTGGCCGAGCGCCTGGTCACCCGGGGCGCCCCGGGCGAGGTGCGCCTGCCCGGCATGGAGCTTGCGGCCACGGGCAAGAGCCCCGAGACCGGGCTGTACGACCTTCTCCCGTACGCCGAGGCTGCCTCGCTCGCGCCCTCGGCGCGCGACGCGGCGGGCCGCTTCTGGCAGGCCTTCTTCGGCTGGCGCTTCGGCCTGTGGGACGAGGCCATGGCCGTGGACGCGGCCGCCGGGCTGGCGCGCTTCCACCCGCCCCTGTCCGCCGCCCTGGGTCGGAGCCTGCCGCCCTTCGTGCGCGGCCTGGCCAAGGGGCTTTCCGGGGCCATGCCCGAGGACTTCTGGCGCTCGGCCCCGCCCTTCTTCCGCCCCCTCGCCAGCTGGCTGCAGCTCTTCCTGGCCAACGGCGACTTCGCCCTGCCCGTCCGCCGCGAGGCCCTGGCCGCGGCCGAGGCCTGCCTCGGTTTGCTGCGCTGATCCGGACTCCCCCCTCTCCCGTCCCCTTTTCTCCATTCCGCGGCCCGCCCCCCGGCCGCCCGGCTCTTCGCCGGATTTTCCCTGCCGAGGCGGAAAAAAGTGCCCATGTCCATTCAGCATGCATTTGCAACATGCTGAAATAACTTACTCGAAAATTCTGGAACGGGTTTTGATTCTTCTCGCCGCAAAGGAGCCCGACGATGCAATTTATTCCCGTGACAGACACCTCCAAGGCCGACACCTTCTTCGGCATGGGGTCCGCCAACGCACAGAAAACGGCGTCGTCCTTCGCTTCCATCCTGAGCAACAACACCAAGAGCGCGCGCGAGGGCTTCAGGCAGCTGATCTCGCAGGCCTCGGGCAAGACCGAGGAGACCGCCTCCGCGGCCCAGGACGCCGCGCAGCAGACGGCCAAGGGCACCGAGGGCGCCACCAACGCCAAGGCCTTCAGCCGGATAAAGAACACCGACGCCGATCCCCAGTCTATCAAGGTCACGACGGTCGACTTCGCGGGCATCAAGGCCGGACTGCAGAAGTACGGCCTCTCCAAGAGCGAGATCAAGGACCTGGAAGACCGCGTCACCAGCAAGGGCGGCCTGACCTGGGGACAGCTGGTCTCCTATCTCATGACCAAGTCGAGCGAGCTGGCCCAGGCCCAGGCCGCGACCCAGCTCAGCACCGCCCAGGTGCAGGACATCGACACCTTCTTCCAGCAGGTCGGTTTCACTCCGGACGAATCCGGGGACATGATCAAGGATCTGAAGAAGGGCAAGGCCATGGACGTCCTCTCCATGGTGCAGAGAAAGATAGATTCCCTGCCCAAGGGGCAGCCCCTCGACGTCTCCCCCGACGGCCTGAAGGCCCTGGCCCAGGCCATGGGCGGCACCCCGCAGCTGCAGAAGCAGATCACCCAGCTCCTTTCGGACGCGAACGGCCAGCGCGAGAGCTTCGATTCCTCGGAGATCAAGAACGCCCTGGCCATGCTCCAGCAGCAGGGCGCCCAGAAGCTGAAGGACATGCAGCAGGCGGCCCAGGAACTGCAGCAGCAGATCGCGGACACCATGGCCCAGGCCAAGGACCGCATGACCGGCAGCGGCGGCGACACCGACCGCGCCAAGGTCATCCAGGCGTCCAACATCGCCGGCGAGGCCGACCGCCTGCTGGGCAAGGACGCCGCCACGGCCGCCGACGCCCCGAATTCCCAGGACGCCAAGGACCTGAAGCATTTCCTGGATGCCCAGAACGCCCAGAGCGGCAAGGACGCCAAGGACGCGGGCGCCGGGAAGGCCGACGCGCTGCTGGCCCAGGCCAAGGCCGCGCAGGACAAGAACTCTTCGGGCCAGGACGACGCCTTCGCCAAGCAGGGCCGCGACGGCAAGTCGGGCAAGGACGACCCCTTCGGCTGGAAGTCCTTCTGGGAGCGCGTGGAGAACCGCGGCTCCGAGATGGGCCAGGCCATGGGGCACACCGCAGCCACCACGACGTCCACCACCCAGCAGCCCCTGGCGAACGTACCCCAGGCCGGCACGCAGGCAGCGCGCTACACCACCGACTCCCAGCAGGTCTTCGACCAGGTCCAGAAGGGCATGATGAAGACCCTGCAGAACGGCGGGCGCCAGCTCACCCTGCAGCTCGAGCCCGAGGAGCTCGGCCAGGTGCACGTGACGCTGCAGGTGCAGGGCAAGGAAGTGCGGGCGCTCATCCGCACCGAGCACCAGGACGTGACCGCCGCGCTGCACGAGCAGCTCTCCCAGGTGCGCGACACCCTGCAGCAGCAGGGCCTCAAGGTCACCCAGCTCGAGGTCCGCACCGGCCTGTCCGACGCCTCCATGAACGGACAGCAGTGGAACGGCACCGAGCAGCACAACAGCGAGCAGGAGCGCCAGTACCTGGCCGACCTGCGCACCAGGATGCGCAACCTCCAGGGCGTGACCGGCGTGGCCGACATGACCGGGAACGACGCGGCCGACATGCAGCGCATGATGGCCCAGCGCGGCCTGCACCTGGTGGCCTGAACGATTTTCTGACGACAGATCGGAGCACACGACCATGACCACGGCAACTTCGACATACGCCTACCAGGGCATCGGCCAGGCCGAGACGACCTTCAATCCCGACGGCACGACCTCGGTCAAGAAGGATCTCGACCGCGACGCCTTCCTGACGCTCCTGTGCGCCCAGCTCGGCCACCAGGATCCCTTGAACCCCATGGAGGACAAGGAGTTCACGAGCCAGCTGGCCAGCTTCTCGCAGCTCGAGCAGCTGACGCAGATCAACGACGGCATCGGCAAGATGATCGACGCCTCGAGCCGCCAGGAGGTCCTCTCCGCGGTCGGCTTCATCGGCAAGAACGTCCTGGCCGACGGCAACACGCTGAGCAAGCTGAACGGCACGATCAGCACGGCCTACTACACCATCGATTCCCCGGTCTCCGACGTCTACGTGAACATCACGGACAAGGACGGCAACGTCATTGACACCATCCACGGCGGCGCCATGCAGGCCGGCACCTACTCCTTCACCTGGGACGGCAAGGACTGGCAGGGCAACGACATGGCGGACGGCGTGTACGGCCTGTCCATCGCGGCCACCGGCTCGGAAGGCGAGCCGGTCCTGGTGGACACCCAGGTCACTGGCACCGTGGGCGGCGTGTCCACGGACAACGGCACGAACTACCTGCGCCTCATGGACGGCCGCACGGTCAAGTTCACGGACGTCAAGGAGGTCGCGAACCCCTCGACCACCACGGCGAGCAGCGGCTCGACCTCGAGCGGCAACGATTCAAGCTCCGGCAGCAGCAACGATTCGGGTACGAACGACAGCGGTTCAAGCACGAGCGGAAGCTGATCTCCCGGACAGATACGAAACCAAGACGGAAAATATCTAGGCATACGAGTCAAGGAGGGTCACCATGGGTCTTTCAGCATCCCTTTTCTCCGGCATCACCGGTCTGTCGGCGAACGGCGAGGACATGTCGGTCATCGGCAACAACCTCGCCAACGTCAACACGGTCGGCTTCAAGGCGTCGCGCATGTACTTCGAGGACGCCATCAGCCAGAACGTCTCCACCGCCCAGGGCGTGGGCCAGGTCGGCCGCGGCGTGAAGATCGGCGCGGTCTACTCGGACTTCAGCCAGGGCTCCTTCGAGACCACCAACGAGTCCACGGACCTGGCCATCGGCGGCACGGGCTTCTTCCTGCTCAAGGTCAAGAACCAGGAGCAGACCTACTACTCCCGCGCCGGCAACTTCCGCTTCGACAAGGACGGCTACCTCGTGGACCCGCACGGCTACGTGCTGCAGGGCTGGGCCGTGGACGACACCCGGACCACGGCGGCGACCTCGACCACCTCCTCGGCCACCACCGCCACCACGCGCATCAAGGGCGTACCCACGGACATCCGCCTGGAGAACTTCCAGTCCGCCCCGCGCGAGACCAGCTCGCTGAGCATCATCACCAACCTGGACTCCGGCGAGACCAGCCACTCCAACGACGCCACGGACCCGTTCTTCGCCATGTTCAAGCGCTGGGACGCCACGCAGGACACGGCCATCGGCCAGACGCAGTTCGCCTACCAGACCACTCTCAAGGTCTATGACGAGAACGGCTCCTCGCACAACCTTTCGGTCTACTTCGACCCGGTCACGGTGAGCAACTCCGGCGGCCGCAAGGTCTGGGAGTACATCGTCACCTGCGACCCCACCGAGGACGGACGCTTCTTCTCCGACGGCGCGGGCAACGTGACCCAGCTCCAGAACACCTCGGCCGCGGGCCTGCTGGCCACCGGCACCCTGACCTTCAACGCCGCGGGCGAGCTCGAGAACATGAGCACCTTCGAGCTGCAGTCCGGCGCCATGCCCAACCCCACGAACCTGAAGGACCTCTCCAACTGGCGCGTGCCGAACTCCTTCTCGCAGAACGGCTACCCCATGATCGACGCCAACTTCCTCTCCCGGGACCAGGCGAGCTTCACGGACGCGACCAAGTCGAGCTCGTCCAACGTGCTCATGGAGCTGAACTTCGGCCTGCGCAACCAGGACACCACCTGGACCACCGGCGGCATCACCGACGCGGCCGACCTCTCCGGCCTGCCCGCGAGCGGCGGCACCATCCAGGGGCTGCCCGGGTTCACCAAAACCGAGCGCGCGGCCCTGTCCACGACCTCGTACTCCGCGGGCTCCACGACCATCTTCCAGTCCCAGGACGGCTATACCGCGGGCTTTCTGCAGAACATCTCCGTGGACCGCGACGGCGTCATGACCGGCCGCTACTCCAACGGCCAGGTGCTGGAGCTCTTCGTGGTCACGCTGGCCAACTTCAACAACAACTGGGGCCTCACCCGCGAGGGCGGCAACCTCTTCTCCGAGACCCGCGAGTCCGGCCCGGCCATCACCAACCGGCCGAACACCGCGGGCCTGGGCAGCATCGCCTCCAACTCGCTCGAGCAGTCCAACGTGGACATGGCCACCGAGTTCGTGAAGATGATCACCACGCAGCGCGGCTTCCAGGCCAACTCCAAGGTCATCACCACGACCGACGACATGCTCGGCGAGCTGATCCAGCTCAAGCGCTAGACGAACACGACCCTTGACTCGCCTCGCGAAAGGGGGCCGCCGACTGACCCCGGCGGCCCCCGCCAAGCGAAAAGGCCGCCTTCCGGATGGAAGGCGGCCTTTTTCTGTCCTGCCGTCCGGCACGCGGCGGACGGCTCTGCCGGGACGGCGTCAGTAGAGCCTGTCGAGCAGGCCCCGGGAGGTCTCCTGGAGGGATTTGGCGAGCTTCAGCAGGTTGTCGGGCGGCAGCTTCTGCACGGTCTTGCCGGAGTCGGGATCCACGATCTCCACCTGGAGCTTGTCCGTGCTCTGGTCCACGTGGAAACGCAGCCGCACGCCCACGGCCTGCAGCGCCGTGCGCAGCCGGTCCTCGGCCTCCTGCAGGGCCTCCCGGTCGTCCATGGGGTCGTATGCGTTCTTCGCGGCCCAGGCCTCGAGTCCCGAGGTCCCGTCCGCGGACGATTGCGCTGTCTTCCGGGCGACGTTCTGGGCCGAGGCCTGCCCGGATGCGGCCTGATCGGAAGGCCCCGAGATGGTGGTGATGTTCATGGTTCCCTCCATAAACACACGACGGTTGCCCGTCTTTCCCGATTTTCCTCCCCTCAGTCGTACTTATCGGTCCCCAGCCCCGCCGAGTTTACCCCCTGCCCGGCCGCCGGAGGAGGGCGGGACGGAGGAAATTTCCGGTCAAGCTCCCGACGCACAGGGCTTCCGGGCCCTGAAAAGGCGGGGAAAAAACTTCCCAGAAGGCCAACTTTTATATCTCAATACTCAGTAATAAAAGGATAATAATAAATTGGCACCGAGGTTGCTTCATCGGGAGCAACCCCAAGGAACGGCAGGTGTAGACAAGGAGGTTTCTACAATGTCTCTCGTGATCAATCATAACATGATGGCCATGAACGCGGCCCGGAACCTGGGCACCGCGTACGGCAACCTGAGCACCTCGGTGAACAGGCTCTCCTCGGGCCTGCGCATCAACACGGCCGCGGACGACGCCGCGGGCCTGGCCATTCGCGAGCTCATGCGCGCGGATATTTCCACGCTGAACCAGGGCGTGCGCAACGCCAACGACGCCATTTCGCTGATCCAGACGGCGGACGGCGCGCTGCAGGTCGTGGACGAGAAGCTGATCCGCATGAAGGAACTCGCGGAACAGGCGGCCACGGGCACCTACAACTCCGACCAGCGCCTGATGATCGACTCCGAATACCAGGCGATGGCCTCGGAAATTCAGCGTATTTCCATGGCCACGGACTTCAACGGCATCTATCTGCTGAACGGACAGCTTTCCGGCGCCACGCACGACGGCTCCGGCCTCGTCTCCTCCGGCAAGCTCAAGATCCACTTCGGCACCGGCAACGACTCGTCCGAGGACTACTACTACATCCAGATCGGCACCTCCACGGCCTCGGCCCTGGGCATCGGCCTGATGGCCGCCGCCGGCCGCGCCGGCCGCTCCATCTCCACCCAGGAGATGGCCCAGAACGCCCTGGACGCGATCCAGCAGGCGATCATCTCCAAGGACAAGATCCGCGCCAACCTGGGCGCCATGCAGAACCGCCTGGAGAACACGATCACCAACCTGCAGATCCAGGCCGAGAACCTGCAGTCCTCCGAGTCGCGCATCTCCGACGTGGACGTGGCCACCGAGATGACCGAGTTCGTGCGCCAGCAGATCCTGTCGCAGTCCTCGGTCGCCATGCTGGCGCAGGCCAACAGCCTGCCCAAGATGGCCCTCAACCTCATCCAGGGCGGCTAACGGCCCCCCGGACAGGGGCGAAGATCCGGGACCGCGCGCGGTCCCGACCACAAGGCAACGAGAGGCAGACCTCTTCCCCGGGGGACACGCCGATCACGCGGCGGGCCGCTTTCGCGAAGCGAGAGCGGCCCGCTTTTTTTGCGGCGCAGGGGCCGCCCGGGTGGGCGGCCGCGCGGCAGGGGAAAGGGCTAGGATTCGGGCGCGGACGGCCCGGGCGATGCGGCGGCTTCGGCCTCGAGGGTCTGCAGGGCGAGGTCGGCCGCGCGCTGCTCGGCCTTCTTCTTGCTCGCGCCCTCGGCCCTGAACTCGCGTCCGTCGGGCAGGCGGACGGCGACCACGTAGACCTTGGCGTGGTCCGGGCCGTGCATTCCGGCCGGGGCATACTCCGGACGCGCCTTGTAGCGTTGCTGCGTCAGTTCCTGCAGCCTGGTCTTGAAGTCCTTGACCTTCGGGGCGTCGGGGCTCTCCGGCCACTTGCCGGACAGGAGCGCGTGCGAACAGCGCACCACGGCCTCGAAGCCGCCGTCCAGGTAGACGGCGCCGATGACGGCCTCCAGGGCGTCGGCCAGGAGCGAGTCGCGCTCCCTGCCGCCCTGGGCCTCCTCGCCCCGACCGAGCATGATGTAGTCGGGCAGCCCGATTCCCCGGGCCAGCTCGGCCAGGCTCTGCTCCTTGACCAGCCGCGCGCGAAGCCGCGTCAGCTCGCCCTCGCGCTCCTCGGGGAAGCGCCGGTAGAGCTCGTCGGAGACCACCAGTTCGATGACCGCGTCGCCCAAAAACTCCAGCCGCTCGTTGCTGTCCGCCGTCTCGCCGCTCTCGTTCAGATGCGACGAGTGGGTCAGGGCGAGCAGGAGCAGGCCGTGGTCCTTGAACGTATATCCTATGGCCCCTTCAAGATCCGTCGGCGGTCGCCGCGGCTTGAGACGCAACGTGTTGTTGCGCATGGACACACCTCCCAAAATACGACGGTAACATCCCTTGTTTTAAGATTTTTTGCAACAAATCCAGCGTTGCACGAAAATGATTCCATGTCCAGCCGATCGGACGCGAGAGGCACATGTCGCGGATTTTTTCCGGAAAGATGCGGCGGGACGACAGGTTGCGGCATGTGCCCGGGCAGCGAAAAATACGCTTATGGGATATTCCGGCGCCCGGCGCGCAGGGGAAGAATCCGCCCAGGTGACGACGCCTTCCCCCGGCCCGGATATGCCGCGGGTCCTAGCCCGCGAAGCCCTGGTCCTCGGCCAGGTCGCGTCCGCCCGCGGCCTGCCGGGCGAGACGGTCGCACAGCTCGTTCTCGGCGTGGCCCGAGTGGCCGCGCGTCCAGTGGAAGTTCACCTCGTGACGCGCGAGCAGCGGAATGAGCTGCCGCCAGAGGTCCTGGTTCTTGACCGGCTTCTTGTCCGCGGTGCGCCAGCCGTTCTTCTGCCAGCCCTTGAGCCAGCCCTTGGTGATGGCGTTGCGCACGTACTGGGAGTCGGTCGTCAGGTCCACGCTGCACGGCTCGTTGAGGCTTTCCAGGGCGTCCAGCACGGCGCGCAGCTCCATGCGGTTGTTGGTCGTCAGGCGATAGCCCTTGGCCAGGGTCTTTTCCTGGTCCCCGTAGCGCAGCACGGCGCAGGAGCCGCCCGGTCCCGGGTTGCCCAGGCAGGAACCGTCGGTGAAGACGGCAATGTGTTTCACGGTGTCATCCGCCTTTTGTGGCGCCAAGACTGTCGAGCCGTTCCCAGACCGAGGCCAGGACGATGATCAGCTCGTCCTGCCAGTCGTCCTGTTGCCAGAAGGTCTCGAGGTGGTTCTGCTGCAGTTCGTCCAGGAATTTCTTGCCCAGGGCCGAGGAGAGTATCGGCGGCATGCGCATCAGGAGACGATGGCTTTCCGGCGCGAGCAGCAGGAAGAATGTCTTGGAGTCGGTTTGCGGGGGCTCGCGCAGCTCCCCCTTGACTATCTTGAGCTTGAAGTCCAGCCCGTATCGCTCCTTCAGTCCGTCGCGAAATCCCTTGATGAAGGAGCGCTGCCGTTCGTTCAGGTAGCCCGCGGTGTCCGACACCGTCTGCCTGTTCTCCAGGCGGGCGATGATCTTCTCGTTCTGCTTCCAGAAGGCCCACACGACCACGCCGAAGACCAGCATCAGCGCCAGGAGGCGCAGCAGCCGCTCGACGGGCGTGTACTTGTCTGTCTCGGGCAGGAGGCGGAAACGGAAACGCGGCATGGGCGGACTGTAGAGGCTCGGACGCGCGCTGTAAAGCGCCCGGCGCGGACGGCCCGGCGTCCGGGAACGGCTCGGGCGCCGGGCAGGGGCTGCGCGCCCCTTCCTGGACCATCCCCCCGCGGGGCCGGACACCGGCCCGAGGACCGCGTGCGGCGCGCAAGGTCCATGGACAGGGGCACCTGGGCGTGGTGCACCGGAAGAGGCGAAGGCATGCCCCCCAAGGCAGCGCAATGCGCCGCAATACGCCGGGGAAAAGGAGCAAAAAAATCCGCGCCCGACGCGCTTTGCGCATGCGCGGGGGCGCGGATTTTTCGCAGCGAGGCCGCCACGCGCTTCTTCGGCGCCGAAAGAGGCTACATGGACTTCGCGACCATGGCCGCCAGGCGGTTCAGCTGGTTGGTGAAGCCGGCCTCGTTGTCGTACCAGATGAGGACCTTGGCCTGGGTGCCGCCGAGCACGCTGGTGCACAGGCCGTCCACCACGCCGCCGTGGGTGTCGCCGATGTAGTCCGTGGAGACCAGGGGGACCTCGGTGTAGCCCATGTGCTCGTCGGCCGCGGCCTTGAGCGCCGCGTTGACCTCCTCGGCCGTGGTCCGGCGCGCCAGCTCGACCACGAGGTCGACCAGGGAGCCGTCCGGCGTGGGCACGCGCACGGAGATGCCGTCGAGCTTGCCCGCAAGCTCGGGCAGGACCACGCCCACCACCTTGGCGGCGCCGGTGGTCGTGGGCAGCATGCTCATGCAGGCGGCGCGGCCGCGGCGCAGGTCCTTGTGCGAGCCGTCCAGGATGCGCTGGCTCATGGTGTAGGAGTGCACGGTGGTCATGTGACCGTGCCTGATGCCGAAGGTGTCGTGCAGCACCTTGGCCACCGGGGCCAGGCAGTTGGTGGTGCAGGAGGCGGAGGAGATGATCCTGTGGCTCTTGGGGTCGTAGTCCTTGTGGTTCACGCCCATGACCACGGTCACGTCCGGGTTCTTGCCCGGCGCGCTGATGATCACCTTCTTCGCGCCGCGCTCGATGTGCTTCTCGCACGAGGCGCGGTCGGTGAACTTGCCCGTGGACTCGATGACCAGGTCGCACCCGTTCTGGGCCCACTCCCACTCGCACGGGGCCGAGCGGGTGACCACGATCTTCTTGCCCGCGATGACGATGCCGTTCTCCCAGGTCGAGACCTCGCCCTTGAAGGTCCTGTGCACCGAGTCGTACTTGAAGAGGTGCGCCAGGTCCGAGTTGGAGGCCCGCGCGTTGATCACGGCCAGGTCCAGGGGGAAACCGTCCTCGGCCATGAGGCGCGCCAGGTAGCGGCCGATGCGGCCCCAGCCGTTGAGTCCGATCTTGATCGCCATTGCTGCTCCTCGCTTTATCCTTGAATGTTATGCGTGCGCCGTGAGGGCCGGGCTCAGACCGCGTTGCTGCAGCCGAGCACGTGCCGGATCTTGTGCTGGACCATCTCTTTGACCGCTGTGCGCGCGGGGCCGAGGTACTGCCGGGGGTCGAAGTCCCCGGGATGCTCGGCGAAGTGCTTGCGGACCACGGCGGTCATGGCCAGGCGGATGTCGGTGTCGATGTTGATCTTGCACACGCCGTAGGTCGCGGCCTTGCGCAGGAGCGACTCGGGCACGCCGCAGGCCCCGGCGATCTCGCCGCCGTGGGCGTTGGCCATCTGGACGAACTCGGGCAGCACCGAGGAGGCGCCGTGCAGCACCAGGGGGTAGCCGGGCAGCCGGTCGGTGATGACCCCCAGGCGCTCGAAGTCGAGCTTGGGCTCGCACTTGAACTTGTAGGCGCCGTGGCTCGTGCCGATGGCGACGGCCAGGGAGTCGCAGCCGGTGCGCTCCACGAACTCCACCGCCTGGTCCGGGTCGGTGTAGACGTGGTGCTCGGCGCTGACCTCGTCCTCCACGCCCGCGAGCACGCCGAGTTCGGCCTCGACCCAGACGCCGCGCTCGTGCGCGTAGTCCACCACCTCTTTGGTGACGCGGATGTTCTCCTCGAAGGGATGGTGCGAACCGTCGATCATGACCGAGGTGAAGCCGCCCTCGATGACCTTCTTGCAGATATCGAAGTCCTGGCCGTGGTCCAGGTGCAGGACCACCGGGAGGTCGGTCTCCTCCAGGGCCGCTTCCATGAGCTTCACGATGTAGCGCTGGCCTGCGTATTTCCTCGCTCCGGCCGAAACCTGGAGGATGAGCGGGGCGCGCTCCTCCGCTCCGGCGGCCATGATGCCCTGAATGATCTCCATGTTGTTCACGTTGAAGGCGCCGACGGCGTATTTGCCGTCATAGGCCTTGGCGAACATTTCCTTCGGGGAAACGAGCGGCATGGTACCTCCCTCTGCAAGTGGCTGGAATGCGGACGACAGTCCCCGCAGTCATTATGCGTGCTCCCGGCCTTCTGTCAACGCGGGGGCCTGTGAATGCGGGCTTTCGTCTTGCCATTTTTCCTTCCTTTTGCCTACATGACATACTGGCGAGCCCTTGGGAGACCCGCCTCGGGAACAACGGGCCATGGCGACGGCCCGAGACAAGGAGACTGCGTGAACGGACCATCCCCCGCCGAAAGCGGCGCACGCCCGGGCGCCGACGGCGGCGAGACCACCCTCGGCGACTTCTACGGCCTGATGGAATCCACGGCCCGGGCCAGGCGCGCGGCCGTGTCCGCCCTGCTCGAGAACCGTCCGGTTCCGCCCAAGGAGCGCGACGTCCTGGCCCGTGTGCGCGAAGCCCTCTCGGCCCTGCCGGGCGAGGGCGCGAACCGCGGGCTGCTCGTGGAGCCGGGCCTGCGCGTCACGGCCGATCTCTCCTACGAGATCGGCGAGCTGGACAAGGACCTGACCTATCTGGACCAGGGCGAGGAGGCCCTCCTGGCCCTGCTCGAGCGCCTGCACCCGGGGCTCGGTGCGGAGAGCGAGGCGCTTGCGGCGCGCATCGCCGGGGCCGCGGGAGGCAGGCGCCTGCAGGCGCTGCTCACGGACCGCGACGGCACGGTCAACAACTACTGCGGCCGCTACCGCTCCTCGATCCAGTCGGCCTACAACGCCGTCTTTCTCTGCCGCTTCGCCCGCGTGGGCGCGCGGCACCCCCTGATCCTGACCTCGGCCCCGCTTTCGGGCCCCGGGCTCCTCGACGTCTCGGTCATGCCCCCGGGCAGCTTCCACCTGGCCGCGTCCAAGGGGCGCGAGTGCCTGGACATCGCCGGGCGACGCCACGAGGAGAAGGCGCCGAAGCGCCAGCAGGCCCTGCTCGACCGCCTGGCCGGGGAGCTGCGCGGGCTGCTCGAGCGGCCCGAAAACCGCAAGTTCGGCCTCATCGGCTCGGGCTTTCAGGTCAAGTTCGGCCAGCTCACCATGGCCCGGCAGGACGTCTCGGACTCCGTTCCGGCCGCTGACTCCAGGCGCTTCCTGGACGAGGTGGCGGGCCTCGTGCGCGACCTCGACCCCGAGGGCCGCGACCTCTCCATCGAGGACACCGGCCTCGACGTGGAGGTGGTGCTGAAGCTCGCCCACGCCTCGCGTGATTTCGACAAGGGTGAGGCCGTGCGCTTCCTCGAGCGGAGCCTCGACCTCGCCCTGGCCCTGGGGCCGGTGCTCGTGTGCGGCGACACGGCATCGGACCTGCCCATGATCCGGGCCGTGGCGGAACGCTCGCCCGCGCCCCTGGCCCTGCTGGTGACCACGGACGAGAACCTCGCGCGCGAGCTCCCCGAGGCCTGCGCAGACTCGCAGACCGTGTCCGCGCCCGACGTGCTGGTCACGGCGCTCGGCCGGGCGGCCGAAGCGGGCATCGGCGGGACCACGCAAAAGGAGGCCCCATGATCCATCCCGAACCGCGCGGCGCGGTCTTCGACCTCGACGGCGTCCTGACGGCCACGGCCAAGGTCCACGCCCAGGCCTGGGAGCAGATGTTCAACGACTTCCTGCAGGACTACGCCGCGGAGAACAACACCCCCTTCCTGCCCTTCGACCGCTTCGACGACTACGCCAAGCACGTGGACGGCAAGCCGCGCTACGCGGGCGTGAAGGCCTTCCTGGAGTCGCGCGGCATCAAGCTGCCCTACGGCGAGACCACGGACAGCCCGAAGACGCGCACGATCTGCGGCCTGGGCAACCGCAAGAACGACCTCTTCCAGTCGCTCCTGCGCGAGCAGGGGCCGGAGGTCTTCGCCTCGTCCATCGCCTTCGTGGAGGCGCTGCGCGCCGCGGGCATCGGCGTGGCCGTGGCCTCGTCCTCCAAGAACGCCTCCCTGGTCCTCGACCTCGCCGGGCTGAAGAAGCTCTTCGACGCGGTGGTCGACGGCTCGGTCTCCGAGGAACTGGGGCTTTCCGGCAAGCCCGAGCCGGACATCTTCGTCGAGGCAGCGCGCCGCATCGGCGCGGACGCCGGGGAATGCATCGTGGTGGAGGACGCCATCTCCGGCGTGCAGGCCGGGCAGAAGGGCAACTTCGGGCTCGTGGTGGGTGTGGCCCGCAACACGGACGCCGAGCTGCTGCGCCGCTTCGGCGCGGACATCGTGGTCCAGGACCTGGGCGAGCTCGACCTGACGCAGGTGCAGCGCTGGTTTGCCGAGGGCATGGGAGAGGACGCCTGGCACATCGCCTGGCACGGCTTCGATCCCGGCGACGAGAAGCTGCGCGAGACGCTGACCGCCACGGGCAACGGCCACTTCGCCACGCGCGGCGCCTTCGAGGGCGAGCGCGCCTCCTTCAACTTCTATCCGGGCACCTACGTGGCCGGGCTCTACGACAAGGCCGAGAGCGACGTGCACGGCCGCACCGTGGCCAACAACGACCTGGTCAACTGCCCCAACTGGCTGCCGCTCGAGATCGGCATCGGCCACAGCGGCTTCCAGAGCCCGCTGGCCATGGAGATCCTGACCTACTGCCACAGCCTGGACATGCGCGCGGGCCTTCACCGCCGCATCCTCATCTGCCGCGACGGGCTGGGCAGGCTCACGCGCATCGAGATCACCCGCCTGACCTCCATGGCCGACCCCCACCTGTGCGGCCTGCGCTACGCGCTCACCCCGCTCAACTGGTCCGAGATCCTGACCGTGCGGGCGGGCCTTGACGGCAACGTGCAGAACGAGGGCGTGGCCCGCTACAAGGAGCTCGCGGGCCGCCACCTGGAGCTCGTGCAGGCCGCGCCCGCGCAGGACGGCCTGCTCCTGCGCGTGCGCACGCGCGCCTCGGGCCACGAGGTCTGCATGCGCGCCCGCACGCGGGCCACGGTCGGCCAGGAGGAGGTGGCCCTGGCGCGCCACGTGACGCGTGACGGCGCCGCCATCAGCGAGACCTTCAAGATCTTCCTCGAGGAATCCGCCACCTGCGTCATCGAGAAGATCGTGGCCGTGCACGCGAGCCTGCACCACGAGCCCGGCAGCGACCTCGCGGCCCTGGCCGAGACCTCGCTCTCCCGCGCCCCGACCTTCGAGCGGCTGCTCTCCCCGCACCTGCGCGCCTGGAAGAAGCTCTGGCACACGGCGGACCTGTGCGTCACCCACGACCGCTTCGCCCAGAAGATCCTGCGCCTGCACATCTACCACCTGCTCTCCGCGGCCTCGGCGCACAACACGCGCCTGGACGCGGGCGCGCCCGCGCGCGGGCTGCACGGCGAGGCCTACCGCGGCCACATCTTCTGGGACGAGCTGTTCATCATGCCCTTCTACGAGCTGAACTTCCCGCGCGTGGCCAGGGCACTGCTCCTCTACCGCGTGCGCCGCCTGGACGCGGCCCGCGCCCTGGCCTCGTCGCTCGGCCTCTTCGGCGCCTGCTACCCCTGGCAGTCCGCGGACGACGGAAGCGAGGAGACGCAGGAGGTGCACTACAACCCGGAATCCGGCGAATGGGGGCCGGACCTCTCGCGCAACCAGCGCCACGTCTCCATCGCGGTCTTCTACAACCTCTGGCGCCACGCGGCCGTGGGCGGCGACCACGCCTTCGTGCGCCGCGAGGGCGCGGAGGTCATGCTCGAGATCGCCCGCTTCTGGGCCTCTCTGGCAAAGAAGGAGGGGGACGGGCGCTACCACATCCGGGGCGTCATGGGGCCGGACGAGTTCCACGAGAAGCTGCCGGACGCGGAGGAGCCCGGCCTGCCGGACAACGCCTACACCAACGTCATGGTCGCCTGGCTCATGCGCCGCGCCCTGGAGTTGTGGAGGAGCCTTTCGGCGGGGCTCCGCCGCCAGGTGGGCGGGCGCGTCGGCCTGTCGCCCGAGGAGCTCGACGTCTGGCGCGAGATGACCACGCGCATGTACGTGCCCTTTGCCGAATACGGCGTGCTCAGCCAGTTCGAGGGCTACACCGCCCTGCCCGAGCTCGACTGGGAGCGCTACCGCAAGCGCTACTACAGCATCGGCCGCATGGACCGCATCCTGAAGGCCGAGGGCGACAGCCCGGACAACTACAAGGTGGCCAAGCAGGCCGACGTGCTGATGCTCTGGTACGCCCTGCCCGCGGAGGAGGTGCACGCCCTGCTCTGGAACCTCGGCTACCACGTGCCCGACGCGACCGACCTCCTGCGCCGCAACTACGCCTATTACGTGCGCCGCACGAGCCACGGCTCCACGCTCTCCAAGGTGGTCCACGCCGTGGTCGCGGCCGAGGTGGAGGAAGGCGACGAATCCTGGCGCTGGTTCCGCGAGGCGCTCGCCTCCGACGTTTTCGACACCCAGGGCGGGACCACGCAGGAAGGCATCCACAGCGGGGTCATGGCCGGGACGCTGCAGATCGTCATGCGCCACTTCGCCGGGCTCGACCTCTCCGGCGAGCACCCCTGCCTCTCGCCGCGGCTGCCGTCCAACTGGCACGGGCTGGCCTTCCGCTTCACCCACCGCGGGCTCTGGTTCTACCTGGAGCTGACGCACGAACGGGCGCTGGTCCGCCTGGAATCCAAGGGCCGCCGCCAGGCCGTGGTCGCCTGCAACGACGAGCAGCACGCCGTGGCCCCGGGCGAGCCCCTGGTGCTCGACCTCTGAGCCGGAGGAGGGACCGACAAAGGCTCAAGGGACGAAAACGCCGAAGGGGGCGGGGCGC